>NZ_JBSFWU010000048.1:0-55744 GCF_053594995.1 Streptomyces sp. NPDC002536 | reverse complement strand
GTCAGGGGCGTGGGGAACTGCGCGCTCAGCCACCGACGGCCTGCAGCCGACGCACTACCCAGAGGTCCGGGGCGAAGCCCCGGGAGCCTCGGCTGCGGGCGCGTCGTGGCTGCTCGCGCAGTTCCCCGCGCCCCTGACGGGGCGCTCGGCTGCGGGTGCGTCGTGGCTGGTCGCGCCCACGCGACGGAGCCGCATATATCAACAGCCCCGCGCCCCTAGCGGGGCAAGGGCCCCGGAGGGTATGGCCCCCCGCGCAGCGGCAAGGCATGATCGCCCCCATGAGCGACAGCGAACACCGCTTCGGGGAGTGGGTGGCGGTCCGCCGCCACGGACACGTCGCCGAGCTGGTCCTGGACCGTCCGAAGGCCATGAACGCCGTCTCCACCGAGATGGCCCGCCGTATCGTCGAGGCGACCACCGCCCTGGCCGCCGACCGCGACGTCAGGGCCGTGGTCCTGACGTCCACGCACCCGCGTGCGTTCTGCGTCGGCGCCGACCTCAAGGAGCGCAACTCCTTCACCGACGCCGAGCTCGTCCGTCAGCGCCCCCTCGCCCGCGCCGCCTACACCGGCGTGCTGGAGCTGCCCGTGCCGGTCGTCGCGGCCGTGCACGGGTTCGCGCTCGGCGGCGGGTTCGAGCTCGCGCTGTCCTGCGACGTGATCGTGGTGGACACCACCGCCGTCGTCGGCCTCCCCGAGGTCTCCGTCGGCGTGATCCCCGGCGGCGGGGGCACCCAGCTGCTGCCGCGCCGGGTCGGGGCCGCCCGCGCGGCCGAACTGGTCTTCAGCGCGCGGCGGGTGGAGGCCGCGGAGGCCCGGGAGCTGGGCCTGGTCGACGAGCTCGTCCCGGAGGGCGAGGACCGTACCGAGGCCCTGGCCCTGGCCGCGCGCATGGCGGCCAACTCGCCCGTGGGCCTGCGCGCCGCCAAGCGCGCCCTGCGGCTCGGGCACGGGCTGGACCTGCGGACCGGGCTGGAGGTGGAGGACGCCGCGTGGCGCAGTGTCGCCTTCTCCGGCGACCGGGCCGAGGGCGTGGCCGCGTTCAACGAGAAGCGGAAGCCGGACTGGCCCCGGGAGTAGCCAGGAGAGCCCGGCCGTGATTCCGTAAAGCGGAATGAGCCCGGCGTTCCTACGCTGGAGTACGGGGGCTGCGCGGTGGACGAATGCGAGGCTCGGGTGGCACAAGACGGGGAGTGCGACGTCCGGCTGCGCGCCGTGGTGGAGCTGGCGCAGGCGATGGCCGCCGCACGCACCCCGCTGGAGACCGTCGCCGCCGCCGCGGAGGGCGCCCTGCGGGCGCTGGAGGGCGGCTTCGCGGCGATCTCGGTGTGGGAGCGCGAGGCCGGCCGGCTGCGGGTGCTGGTGAACGCGGGCGAGCGCGCGGCGGGGGAGGAACGCTTCCCCGGTGACGAGTGGTACCCCGTGCACGACTTCCCGGAGATCGCCGAGTTCCTGCACGAGGAGTGGGTGGGCGGCCAGCCCCGCGCCTGGGTCGACACGGCCGCGGACACCGGGCCGACGGCCCACCGCCGCAGGGCGGCCGCGCTGCGCGAGCGCGGCCGCGGCTGCTGCGTGGTGGCCCCGCTCGTGCTGCACGGGCGGGCCTGGGGCGAGCTGTACGTGGCGCGGCCGGCCGGGGCGCCGGTCTTCGACGCGACGGACGTGGACTTCGCGACGGTCCTGGCGGCCGTGACGGCGGCGGGGGTCGCGCAGACCGAGCGGCTGGAGGAGGTGCGCCGGCTCGCCTTCACCGATCCGCTGACCGGCCTGGCCAACCGCCGTGCGGTGGACGTGCGGCTGGAGGAGGCGGTGGAGCGGCACCAGGCGGAGGGCGTGGTCGTCAGCCTGGTGGTGTGCGACCTCAACGGGCTCAAGCACGTCAACGACACACTGGGGCACGCGGTCGGGGACCGGCTGCTGGAACGTTTCGGGTCGCTGCTGTCGCTGTGCGGGGCCCGGCTGCCGGGGGCGCTGGCGGCGCGGCTGGGCGGGGACGAGTTCTGTCTCCTGGCGGTCGGCCCGGAGGCCGACGAGGTGGTGCGGGTCGCGTCCGAACTGTGCCGCCGGGCCGGGGAGTTGGAGCTGGGCGAGGGCGTCGCGTGCGGGGTGGCGTCCACCGGGGACCCGATCGGCGCGGTGCGGTCCGCGCGGCGGCTGTTCCGGCTCGCGGACGCGGCGCAGTACCGGGCCAAGGGGGCGCGGGCCGCCGAGCCGGTCGTTGCGGGGCGCGCGGGCGGGGTCGAGGATCCCGTGGTGCGGATGGCTGATCGGCCACCGGTGCCGGTCGCCGCGGAGCGGCGGATTTTCCGGGGGCGGGACGCCTGAGCGGTCCGGTGCGGGCCGTCTTGGGCTGGTCGCGCAGTTCCCCGCGCCCCTGACGGGCGCGGCCCCGGCATGCGGGCCCCTTCACCTGCGTTGTATCTACTAGTGACAGCTCGCGATTCAGTCTCTAGGGTGCCTGAATATGGATATGCACACTGTGGTGGTGGGTACGGCCGGGACGACCGCGGACGATGTGATCGCCGTGGCGCGTCACGGTGCGCGGGTCGTCGTCTCGGAGGAAGCGCTGGCCGCCGTGGCCGCCTCGCGGCAGGTCATCGACGATCTGGCCGCCAAGCCCGAACCCGTCTACGGCGTCTCCACGGGCTTCGGTGCCCTCGCCGTGCGCCACATCAGCCCCGACCTGCGCGCCCAGCTCCAGCGCAACATCGTGCGCTCGCACGCGGCGGGCATGGGGCCGCGGGTGGAGCGGGAGGTCGTCCGCGCGCTGATGTTCCTGCGCCTGAAGACCCTCGCCTCGGGCCGCACCGGTGTGCGTCCGCTGGTCGTCGGGACCATGGCGGCCATCCTCAACGCGGGCATCACGCCCGTGGTGCACGAGTACGGCTCGCTGGGCTGCTCCGGCGACCTGGCGCCGCTGTCGCACTGCGCGCTCACCCTGATGGGAGAGGGCGAGGCCGAGGGCCCCGACGGCGTCGTGGCGCCGGCCGCGCAGCTGCTCGCCGCGCACCGGATCGAGCCCGTCGAGCTGCGCGAGAAGGAGGGCCTCGCCCTGCTCAACGGCACGGACGGGATGCTCGGCATGCTGGTGATGGCCTGCGCCGACCTGGCCGGGCTGATCACCTCCGCCGACGTGACGGCCGCGCTCTCGCTGGAGGCCCTGCTCGGCACGGAGAAGGTGCTCGCCCCCGAGCTGCACGCGATCCGCCCGCACCCGGGCCAGGCCGCCAGCGCCGCGAACATGCTGCAGGTGCTTGCCGGTTCGGGGCTGACCGGGCACCACCAGGACGACGCGCCGCGCGTGCAGGACGCGTACTCGATCCGCTGCGCGCCCCAGGTCGCCGGCGCGAGCCGGGACACCCTTGCGCACGCCCGGCTGGTCGCCGACCGCGAGCTGGCCGCCGCCGTCGACAACCCCGTCGTACTGCCCGACGGGCGCGTGGAGTCCAACGGCAACTTCCACGGCGCCCCGGTCGCGTACGTCCTGGACTTCCTCGCCATCGCCGCGGCCGACCTCGCCTCCATTGCGGAGCGCCGCACCGACCGGCTGCTCGACAAGAACCGCTCGCACGGCCTGCCCCCGTTCCTCGCCGGGGACGCGGGCGTCGACTCGGGCCTGATGATCGCCCAGTACACGCAGGCCGCCCTGGTCAGCGAGATGAAGCGGCTGGCCGTGCCGGCCTCGGTCGACTCGATCCCGTCCTCCGCGATGCAGGAGGACCACGTCTCCATGGGCTGGTCGGCGGCGCGCAAGCTGCGCACGTCCGTGGCCGCCCTCGCCCGCGTCGTCGCCGTCGAACTCGTCGCCGCCACGCGCGCGATCGAGCTCCGCGACGGCCTGACGCCGGCCCCGGCGACGCAGGCCGTGCTCCGCGCCGTGCGCGCGGCCGGTGTCGAGGGCCCGGGGGAGGACCGCTTCCTCGCCCCCGACCTGGCGGCCGCCGAGGAGTTCGTGCGCGCCGGGAAGCTGATCGAGGCGGTCGAGCCGGTGACGGGGCCGCTGGCCTAGCCCCGTCAGGGGCGCGGGGAACTGCGCGATCAGCCACAGCCGGCCTGCAGCCGACGTACCACCTCGGGGTCATCTGCGGGTGCGTCGTGGCCGATCGCGCAGTTCCCCGCGCCCCTACGAGGCGCGGCCCCTGCGCATGGCGGTGGTGACCAACACCCCGCCGGCGCCCACGAATGCGATGCCGCCGACCAGATACGGCGTGGTGTCCACGCCACCGGTGTCGGCGAGGGCCACAGGCTCGGGGGCGGGGGCCTCGCCCTGCGGAACCGCGGGCGCGGTCTCGGCGGCGGAGGGGCGCTCGGCCGTGGCGTGCGCGCTCGGCATGCACCACACCGCACCCAACACTGCACCTGCGGCGACGGCGGTCAGCAGCGGACGGCGTGCGGTCACGGGATGAATCCCCCTCGGAGCGCAGGAGTTCGGGGGTCGTGGAGCGGCGGCGCGTCCCGACTGACACGATGTTAGTGACAGGGGCGGGTGCTGGGGAAGCCGAGTCCACCGCTCGATACGGGGCCGGGTGCCCGGAGGGGCCTCCACTATCAGGACCCCGGTTGCGGTGTCCGCTCCCCGAGGGGCTTTACTTGCGTGGTCTTCCCCACACTTGGCCGACGAGTGGAACGGACGATTCGGTGCATGCGTTCCTAAGCAATAGCCGGGAGACGTGTTGCACCACGAGCCCCACGCACGGCCCGGGGGACTAGGGGTCCAGGAGCAATGGAGAAGCGTGTGATGACCTACGGCAAGCGTCGCAAGGCCCTGGTGGCCGCGGCCGCTGTGCTCGGCGGTGTACTGACCCTCGCCGCGTGCGGCGGCGACGGCGACGGCAAGAACGGCGGCTCCGGGGACGGGAAGTCGCAGAACCAGGTGGACGCCCAGGCCGCGAAGGACGCCTCCAAGGCCCAGATCAAGATCACGCCGAAGGGCGGCACCACCGACGCCGGCATCACCACCGACGCCGTTCAGGTCACCGTCACCGACGGCGAACTCACCAGCGTCAAGCTGACGGACGACAAGGGCACCGCCGTCGAGGGCACCCTGGCGGCGGACAAGAAGAGCTGGAAGCCGGCCAAGCAGCTCGAGCGGTCGACCAAGTACAAGATCGTCGCCGAGGCGAAGGACGACAAGGACCGCAAGGCCACAGAGAACTCGTCCTTCTCCACGGTCTCGCCCGCCAACAGCTTCATCGGCTCCTTCACCCCGGAGGACGGCTCGACCGTCGGCGTCGGCATGCCGGTGTCCGTCGAGTTCGACAAGCCGATCAAGGACCGCAAGGCCGTCCAGTCGCACCTGGAGGTCAGCTCCAACAGCGGCCAGAAGGTCGTCGGCCACTGGTTCAGCGACCAGCGCCTGGACTTCCGCCCCCAGGAGTACTGGAAGGCCGGCTCCGAGGTCACCATGAAGATGGAACTGGGCGGTGTCGAGGGCGCCCCCGGCATCAAGGGCGTCCAGAACAAGACGGTCAAGTTCACGATCGGCCGCTCGCAGGTCTCCACGGTCGACGCCGACACCCACCAGATGACGGTGGTGCGTGACGGCAAGACCCTCAAGACCATCCCGATCTCCGCGGGCAGCCCCTCGAACCCCACGTACAACGGCCAGATGGTGATCTCCGAGAAGTTCAAGGAGACCCGCATGGACGGCTCGACCGTCGGCTTCACCAAGGGCGACGGCAAGGGCGAGTACGACATCAAGGACGTCCCGCACGCCATGCGGCTGTCCACGTCGGGCACCTTCATCCACGGCAACTACTGGGGCAACGGCGTCTTCGGCGTGGCCAACACCAGCCACGGCTGCGTCGGCCTGCAGGACGCCCAGGGCGCCAACGACCCGTCCACGTCGGGTGCGTGGTTCTACGACAACTCGATCATCGGTGACGTCGTCGTCATCAAGAACTCCGACGACAAGACGATCAAGCCGGACAACGGCCTCAACGGCTGGAACATGGACTGGAAGGAATGGGTCGCGGGCAGCGCGACCGGTTCCTGATCCCGGCCCTGGTCCTGATCGGTTCTGATCGGCCCTGATCGTGGGCGGCCCTCCCTGCGGGATTCCGCGGGGAGGGCCGTTCTGCGTTCCCCGGCGGCGCTCTCCGCGTGGCTGCAGGCCTCACCGCCGCTCCGCGACCATCGGCAGCGCGTCCGGGTGGATCTCCGCCCGGGCCACCGCCCGCACCCGGACGCCCGGGGCCGGGCGGAGGCGCCAGTGGCGGCAGATCACGGCGGCGGCGACCGTCATCTCGGTGAGGGCGAACGTGTCGCCGATGCACTTGTGGGCGCCCGCGCCAAAGGGGAGGAAGGTGCCCCGGGGCAGGCCGCGCGAGCGGGCCGGGAGCCAGCGGTCGGGGTCGAAGCGGTAGGGCTCGGGGTGCCAGCGGGGGTCGTGGTGCAGGGCGTACGGGCTGTAGAGGATCTCCGCGCCGGCCGGGACCGTCACCGCGCCCAGCCGGACCGGCCTCCTGGCGCGGCGGGTGATCAGCCAGGGGGCGTAGCGGCGCAGGGTCTCCAGGATGACGCGCGTGGTGAACTGCAGCCCCGGCAGGTCCTCGTGGCGCGGCGGGCGGCCGCCCAGCACCGTGTCGACCTCGGCGTGGACCCGCGCCTCCAGCTCGGGGTGGCGGCCCAGCTCGTGGAAGAACCAGGCCAGGGAGGCGCCGGTGGTCTCCACTCCCGCCATGGCGATGCTCGTCACGTGGTCCTGGAACTGGCGGTCGGTCAGGACGGGTTCGGTCCCGCCGAGACCGTCCTGACCGTCCCGCCCGGCCTCCGGTGAGAGGAGGACGGACAGCATGCCCGCGCGGCCCGCGCCCTGCGTGCCCGCGGCGCGCTGCGCCGCCACCGCCTCGGCGACGAGCGCCGTCATCGTCCTGCGGGCCTGCTCGAAGCGGCGGTTGCCCGGGGTGGGCAGGTGCGTCCACCACTCGGGCAGGATCATGCGGGCCATCATGCCGTGCGTGAGCACGGGCAGGGCCCGCTGGAAGTCCTCGCCGGAGCGGGCCTCCAGGTGGTCGGGGAGCAGGGCCCGGGTGACGACCGCGAGCGAGTAGTCGTTCATCGCGTGGTCCACCGCGACCGTCCGGCCCGGGGTCCAGCCGGACGCGATGCTCTGGGCGACATGGCGCATGATCGGCACGCAGGCGGCGATGCGCTGCTGGCTGAACGCGGGCTGGATGACGCGCCGTTGGCGCCGGTGCAGCGCGCCCGACGTCGCCGCGAGCCCCTCCCCGAGGAAGACGGACGCCTTGTCGAAGAGCCGCCCGCGCGAGAAGTGCCGCGCGCCGTCGACGAGGACGTGCCGGACCAGCGCCGGGTGCGTGAGTGCGTACGCCGGCAGCCTGCCCAGGCGCACCCGGACGACGTCGCCGTGGGCCGTCAGCGACGTGACGAACTCCAGCGGGCGCCGCATCAGGACGGGTGTGTGGCCGAGGACCGGCCAGGCGCCGGGCGCGCGGGGAGCGGCGCCCCGCGCGGTCGTGGAACTCCCGGCCGGCCCGCCGGGATTGCCGGCCGAGCCGTCGGCCGGGCTGCCCGTCGGACGCTGCAAAGGTGCTGCCACCTGCTTCCCCCTCCCCCTCCGCCACACAGTGAATGCGTAACGTGTTCACTCGACTACTCAGGGCTACCCAAACTCCTGGTCAATACACCGACGTGCTGAGATCGGTGTGCCCGGTGCTGCTGGACCGGGCGTGCGCCGCGTGCCTGCGGCGATGTCCCGGGTCCCTGGTGGAGTGGCATGGTGGTACCGGTGAGTCTCCAGCTCGAACTCGGCAGCGCAGGCGCCGAGTTCGCGGCAGCACACGGTTTTGCGACACCGTCGCGGCCCCCGCCCACTGCGGCCGCGGCCTGGCCGGGCGGCCGGACCCGGGAGCCGGGCGCGCCGTCCGCGAGAATGGAGGCGTACGCACATGCGTACGCGCCGGCAAACGCGGCGCACGCCCGTAGGAAAGAGAGACCGTGGCCCAGCGCAGGAGGCCCGAGCGGCCCGACGAGACCGAACCGACCGCGGCAGTCGAGACGGCTGTGCGCACCCTGCGCGCCTTCACCGGTTCCGCCGACGAGCTCGACGACGCCGTCTACGCCGCCGCCTCCGCCCTGACCGCCGCGCCGGCCGGCGGGGAGGCCCTCAGCCGCGCCGTCGTCCGCGTCGCCTCCGCGTCCGTGCGCGGCTGCTGGGAACGGGGCTGGCAGCCCGCCGACGTCGTCCGGCTCGTGCGCGGCCAACTCCCGCCCGTCGAGGCACGGTTCGCCGTCGACGTCATCGCCGCCGAGGCCCGCCGCTACGCGCCCGAGACGCTCGGCGCACGCTGGACGGCGCAGTTGCACGAGCTGGAGGCCCGCGCCTGGTGGGAGACCGACGACGGCTTCCTCGCGGGCTTCGCCGCACGCGAGCGGCTGAGCCGCTTCGAGACCGTCGCCTGCGCGCTCGGCGCCCTGCGGGTGATCGGCTCCTTGCCGCGGATCGGCGCCGTCGGCCCCCTGCCCGGCACCGGCCACCTGCAGCCCCGCACCGCCGTGGAGCCCCGCATGCTCGGCCGGATCCGCGCCCTGCTGGCGAAGGCGGAGTCGACACAGTTCCCGGAGGAGGCCGAGGCGCTCTCCGCGAAGGCCCAGGAACTCATGGCCCGGCACGCACTGGACGAGGCGGCCCTCGTCGCCGCCGGCTCCGCCGCCTCCCCCGGGTGGGGGGACGGCGACGGGCCCGAGGCCTGCCGGATCGGGGTCGAGGGTCCGTACGAGTCCGCCAAGGCCCTGCTCCTGGACGCCGTGGCCGCGGCCAACCACTGCCAGGCCGTGTGGTCCGGCGAGTACGGCTTCTCCACGGTCGTCGGCTTCGAGGCGGACCTGGAGCTGGTGGAGCTCATGTATACCTCGCTCCTCGTCCAGGCCACCGCCGCGATGCGGCGCGCCGCCGACGAGCACCACGCGCGCGGCCGGTCCCGCCGCACGCGCGACTTCCGCGAGTCCTTCCTGATCTCCTACGCGGCCCGCATCGGCGAACGCCTCGCCGCCGCGGTGCGCGACGTGACCGCACAGGAGCCGCGGTCCGAGGTCCTGCCGGTGCTCGCCGCCCGCGACGTGGCGGTCGGCGAGACGGCGCAGCAGCTCTTCCCCGAGACCACCTCGCACCGGCTGCGCGGACGCGACGCGGACGGCTGGGCACAGGGGGCGGAGGCCGCGGACGCGGCGGTGCTGCGGGACTGACTCTCACTGTCGTCCGAAGTACGTGCCCGGGGGCACCCCCACCCCCCTGCGGAACGCCGCCACGAAGGCGCTCGGCGAGCCGTAGCCCACCCGGCGGGCCACCGACGACACCGTGGCCCCCGCCGCCAGCAGCGGCATCGCCGCCTCCAGGCGCAGCTGGGTGCGCCACTGGCCGAACGGCATGCCCGTGTCCGCGACGAAGGCACGGGCCAGGGTCCGGGCGCTCGCGCCCACCACGGCACCCCACTGCGCCAGCGGCCGCCCGTCCGCCGGGTCCGCGCGCAGCGCGTCCGCCACCTCGCGGGCGCGGGGGTCCGCGGGCATCGGCGCGCGCACGGTCGTCACCGACACGGGATGCAGCTGGTCGAGGACGACGGCCTCCGCGCGGCGCCGCTCCTCCGGGGCGAGGGCGACCGCGCTCTGCGCGAGGTGCCCGATGAGCTCGCGCAACAGCCCCGACACGGGCACCACTTGGGGATCCCGCCAGGTGTTCCACACGGGCGGACAGCGGTCGGGCCACACGTACGGGCTCTGCACCAGGGCCGCGCTCGTCGCCCCCGTGGCATGCCGGACGCCCGCCGGGATCCACAGCGCCACGGAGGGCGGCAGCACCCAGGTCCGGTCGGCCGTCCGCACGGCCAGCACCCCCTGCGCCGCCCACGCCAGCTGGTGCGCGGGGTGTTCGTGCGGCGTGAACCACTCGCCGTCGTCGAGGGCGAAGCTGCCGACGGCGATGGCCGCACCGGGCGGATCCACCACATGTCCGTGCCGGTGTCCGTTCCGCAACATGGCCTGTCCTCCTGCCCCGTAGGCGGCACCGCCGGTCGCTTCCTAGCCTCGCAGCATGCCGATGAACCTGATCCACCGCCGCCGGTGCAGTTCCGCGAAGTGGGCCCGCGCGGTCGAGGACATGCTGCTGCTGTGGGCCCTCGACGGGGTCGAACTCGGCCCGGACACCCTGGAGATCGGGCCCGGGTACGGCGCCACGACACGCATCCTGCTGCCCGAGGTGCAGCGCCTGACCCTGCTGGAGGTCGACGAGGCCTCGGCGGCGCGCCTGCGCGGGGAGTTCGCGGGGAGGGCGGAGGTCGTGCACGGCGACGGTGCGAGGACGCCCTTCGCGGACCATCACTTCGACTCGGTGGTCTGCTTCACGATGCTCCACCACGTCCCGACACCCGCCGCGCAGGACCGGCTCTTCGCGGAGGCGCACCGGGTACTGCGCCCCGGGGGCGTCTTCGCGGGCTGCGACGCGCTGACCAGTCTGCGCTTCCGTCTGATCCACATCGGCGACACGTGCGTGCCGGTGCCGCCCGCGACCCTGGGGGAGCGGCTGCGGGCGGCGGGGTTCGCGAAGGCGGAGGTGACGGTGGGGGAGAGGCGCTTCCGTTTCCGGGCGCACCGGGAGTGAGATCCCCGGAGGCCCCCTGACGTCCCCTACAGCCCGAGCGCACCCGGATCCGAGGCCAACGCCCGGAAGTACACCCGCGGATCGGGCACCAGATGCCGCTCCTTCAGATCCAGCAGCCCGCCGGCGCTGGACACCTCGGCGGCGAGCGTCCCGTCCGCGGCGACGATCTCCTGCTCGAACCGGAACGTCTTCGGTGTTCGCCCGCCGCCGAAGACGTACCGGCAGCTCACCGTCACTTCGTCGCCGGCCCGCAGCTCCTTGAGGTACTTGATGTTCGTCTCCAGGACGATCAGCCCCACCCCCTGCTCCAGCAGATCGCTCTGCCGGATCCCGGCGGCTTCCAGCCCGGACCAGCGGCCGTGCTCCGCGTACTGCATGTACACGGCGCTGTTGAGGTGCCCCTGGGAGTCCGTCTCATAGCCGCGGACGACGACGGATACGGTGAATGCATCGGTCATGCCGTGCTCAACGAGGCACGGGTGGCTCCGTGTTCCCGTTTCCCGGTGGTTCCGTGAGCGTGTGCTTGGCCACGGCGACGAACCCGTGTATGGCCGCCTTGGCGGCCGTCCGCTTGACGTCCCAGTCGGCGCGGTCGGTGGCCTTGAAGATCTCGCCCACGCAGTCCAGCACCTCCTGTGAACGCCGCACCAGTTGCTCGTCGTCGGTGAGCATCTGCAGCCGGAACAGGGCCTCTTCGGCCGCGGTCCGCAGCTCGTACGAGTGTTTCCGCAGCGCGGGCTCGTCGTTGTCGAACACCATTTCGCCGTGCTGCTGCAGCCACCGCTCCATCAGACTCCGCCGGTAGTCGACGAGCTTGCCCGCGAACGACGAGTACGCGTCCAGCCGCTCCTGCCGCAGCTTCTCGTCCCGGGTGAACTGCTCGTTGCGGCGTGCGGCGCGCTGCTGAAACGTGTACGTGACGCCGGAGCCGAGCAATGTCCCGACGACGGCGATGATGCTTGCCCCCATTCCCTGCATGGGGGCAGTGGATCACGGCGAGGGGCGATTGGCGAGATTTCCCGGTGATCAGGCGGCCGGGCCATGGGACGATCTTCGCAGCACCGTCCCGGCATACCGACCCGAACGGACATCATGCGCGCCTTCATCACCGCCCTCGCCGTTCTCACGATCCTGCTGAGCCTGGTGGGTGTGGCGCGGAGCCGGAGGAGGCCGGAGGCGCCGCTTCCCAAGGGGTACTTCTGGGCTCTGGCCGCGGTCAATCTGACCCTGGCCGCTTCGGTGAGCTGGGCGCAGCCGGGGTGAGGGTGGGGCGGGAGCACCCGCACCTTCATGTAATATTTCTCCGACGCGCCGCTAGCTCAGTTGGTTAGAGCAGCTGACTCTTAATCAGCGGGTCCGGGGTTCGAGTCCCTGGCGGCGCACAGTGAAGGGGCCCTTTGCCGGTAGGCGAGGGGCCCCTTTGTCTGTGGTTGGGGACGAGCTGCCGACCGTGGAGTTCGGCCCGGTGGCAGCACCCCGGCAAACTGCTGATCCCCAGGCTCGCCCGGCGCGCGAACCAGGCCATCGCGGTCCGGGATCAGGGCCGCAGTGATCACAGGCTTTGGACCGGGTCGTATTCCCAGTGCCAGGCGTCGCTCACCGCTGGAAGATCCCCAGCACTGCGTGTGCCTCGTCAAGGATGTGCCCGATTCCTGAAGCGGCCTGGCGGGCCTGAGCGGCATCGCCCGTGGTGGAAAGGTCTTCCAACTCCCTGAAGCGGGCGGCGATCTCGGGCTGGCGCTGGATGTGGACGTAGACCGACCACTGAGCGGTGAAGCGCTGGAGAGGGGCGATGTCGGAGCCCTGCCGGGACTGGTCCGCGGCCTGGTCCAGTTCCCGGGTGAAAGCGGGCAGGGCGGCTGGAGCGATCTGCCCGATGGCCTGTCGAAGTGCTGTCACTGTGGCAGCCGGCTGCGGGATGAGGGGCTGCCCGGCAGCGGAGGTTGTCATCGCTTCTCCCATGGGCGAGATTCTGATCCCCGTTTGCCGACTGGCTCTTCTGCCCGGTCTCCACCGGGCAGAAGACACATCGCCTCGATGCTGCAAGCTGCCGGGGTCCGGTCCGAGTCCCTGGCGGCGCACAGTAGGGGCCCTTTGCCGGTAGGCGAGGGGCCCCTTGCGTTGCATTACGGCTGCCGATGACGGCCGAGGGCGTCCGCTACGGTCGCCGCCGCGTCGGCCCGCAGCATCAGGGTCTCCACGTACACCTTCCCGTCATGGGTGACCACTGGGCGGACGGAGCCATGCGCCGACTCCGGAATGCCTGCCGCGGCCAGGGCAATCTTGAGCGCGGCCACGGTCCTGTCGGCGAGACCCCAGCACTCGCGCCACTTGTCAGGGGAGATCACCACGGGTGCTCCTTGGAATGCGCCGCGATCTCCACACTCCTGTCGGTCTCGGCCGAGTAGTCGCCGCGGCTACGCGCTTCGGTTCGCTGTCGGGCCAGGGCCTTGCACACGTCACAGTCCGCGGCCGGTGGCGGGGGGCTGGGCGGGAATGCCAGGTGAACGGGGCGTGCCATGGTCGTCGGTTGGTTGCTCATGAGTGGACCTCCACAGTTCTGGTCACGGCGCGCCCCTCCTGGCGCCGACAAGATTGGATGATCCACCGGCACAGCGGTAGATGCCAGAAATATTGGCGTTGTCGGGTAAAGCTCAGGAGCGGAATTGTCTTGCCCATGCCGTCAGTCGTTCCCTGGCCTGCTCGCCGAACACGGCGTAACCCTCGTACGTCGAGAACTCGTTCAGGTGGGCCGACACATCCCGATGGTCCCGGAAAACCATTGCACCCGTGGATGTCTCCACGGTTGCAATCCGGCTGTCGTACACGGTGAAAGTGTTCAACGGGGCAGTCGGCATGTGGCCTTCCAGCGGGATGACGCCGAGTCGGACGTTCGGCAGAAGGCTGATCGAGACGAGCCGGTCGATCTGCACAGCCATGACCGGAGCGGCAAGGTATGGCCACCTGACGGCTTGCTCGGTCAGAATGAATGTGAACCGTTTCGACATGTCATAGAGAACTGCCTGCCGCTCCAGCTTCTTTGTGATGGCCTTGCTGTGGTCGCCAGGGATGCCGGCAAGGCTTGCTCTCACGTATTCGGGGGTTGCCAACAAGCCGG
Organism: Streptomyces sp. NPDC002536; assembly: GCF_053594995.1. Lineage (NCBI taxonomy): Bacteria > Bacillati > Actinomycetota > Actinomycetes > Kitasatosporales > Streptomycetaceae > Streptomyces > Streptomyces sp. NPDC002536. Next base: position 42,009 of record NZ_JBSFWU010000048.1, on the reverse strand, counting down.
TCACCATGGAGAGCAGGAAATAGCGGAAGTCTGTGGAGGACTTCTCGAACCCTGCCAGTTCGTTCTGTTTCTTTTCGAGCCCCGTCCGGCGCTGCGACCACACATCCTGCCACTCGGTGTTGGCTGTGCGGGCAAGGGCCGCCACCTCCGACACCAGCTTGGGCGGAGCGTCGAGCGCTCTCAGGATCAGCTCTACGTCGACGAGAGTGGGCGTGAGCTTTCCGCCCTCAATGTTGCTCACCTTCGTCTGAGACATATTGCAGCGCTGAGCGAGCCAGACCTGGGTGCGTCCGGCTCGCTTGCGAAGCGTCTTCAGTGTTTCTGCCAGGTCAGCCCTGGACTGACCCAGCTCCTCGGGTTCAAATGTCAAGGCCCTTCACGTACTCCTCGAAGGGCATTGACTCGGTGACGGCGATGCGCTGGTACTCGACGTAGGGGCCGACGTCTCCCTCGTACACTTCCCGGTCGGTCTGCGTTCCGTCCGGCTCGTAGTTCATGAGGACGACTTCCCTTTTGTCGAACATCCAGAAGTCCTGGACGTCGGCCAGCGGGTTGGGCCGATCGGTCACGTCCATGATTCGGATGTCCTCGCCGGCCCACACGTGAGGCCGGTAGTACATGAACTCGAAGCGGAGGTATTCCGAGAGCGGGCGCGTCACGATGTGCACGCGTCCCTTGCTCTTTCCCTCCCTGCGTACCCGCTTGAGGTCCTCGGTGTACTCGTTGGCGTACGAATGAGGGTCGATGCGTTCCCCAGCCAGGAACGCCCGGATCTGATCAGCTTCCTGTGGGACGTTGTACGCGGGCAGGGTTTCGAGCCGCCATGCCTCGGCCTGAAAGTCCCGGAACTTGGCCTGCCACGCTTCACCATCCAAGAGCACGGACAGCCTCCCTCAGTACGCGCTCGGGGATTTTCACCAGTGCCTCACCGACTGGAGGCCGGAATGCTTCGCACTGCTCGCCCTGGACGACGATCCGGCCGTCTGTCTCGTCCCGGTACACGTTGGGACAGTCGTTCTGATTGCACTCCCCGTTACCGCTGCCGGTGAGCCGGGTCAGTTCCTCCCGTGCCATGCCGAACCCCCTGGCCTATGCCCCTGGTTGGGCCAACTGGGCATGACCGTACGAGGTCGACCGCCGGTCGTCCATGCGGCATCGTCAATATTCGCGTTGTCGGGTAGATGATCACGGGCTGCCCGGATGGATGTTCGTCAGCCGGTCGGACAGCGGTTAGCGCCTGAGCCAGGCAGCCGTCCCCGCGGGCGCGGTCGGGGCTGCAGCACTATGCCGCAGCCCCGACTGGCATTTGACTGTGCACTGAAGGTTCAGACGACCTCGCAGTAGGCGGCGGAGACTTCTCCCACTGCCCTTCGGCGCATGCAGGTCCTGGACTTGCGCTCTCTACCGGTGTCGCTTGAGTTGCCGCGCTTGCCTTGGGCAGGTTCGGGCCTGCCGGATCAGCTCTGCCACCGCCCGGGCCAGTTCCGCCGGCCACACGAGCCGCACAACGCCCGTACCGTCCGACCGTGTCTGCGCCACGGCCTTCGCGCCCTCGGACTCAACCCCGGCGCTGCAAAGTGCTTCGTCCAACTCCGCAGCCGCATCCTTGGCATCCCGCCACCCGCCGACGTAGTCCACTCCGTGCACCCACAGCAGTGCGTCCGGGTCGAACTCCGCGCCTCCGATTTCGAACACCCCGTCCTCTGGCTCGAACATCCGTGTGCCACCCTCTCTATGTCATCGTCGACCTGGATGCGGAGGCGGTTGCCCTGGCGGAGGAACCCAGTCCAGACTGTCTGCTCCACGCCTGACAGAGTCGCGGTTGCACAGCACGTGGAATAAGGCCCAGCGGTATACCCACAGTGGGTAGCATCGCTCCGAGCAGGCTCATAGCGACGAATGGCCCAGGCCGCCGGACACGGAGCGTCCGCATGTCTCAGCCCTCACAACAACCAGGGCTGTGGACCAAGTTGCTGTCCAGCCCCGAGACGGGGGTCGCGTGCCGTGAGCGGGGCATCGGGCGAGTCTTCGCGCTGGCCAGGCGTGGAGGTGTGCACAAGAGCCTGACCCCCCTCGGGGCACGCCCGGCAACATCATGCCGCCCCACTCCGCCGCCGCGCCTGTGCTCCCGAGTGCAGATTCGGACAGGGGCGTGCTACCCCTCTCGCCGTCGGCCTCCAGCATCCCGGAGGCCAGGTCAGCGCGGAGCGAGCACGATCAAGGTCACGAGGCCGAAGATGCGAGAGGCCGACCAGTCCGTGCGCAACGTGTTCCGGCTACAGAACCGCGCTCGTAAGGAAGGCATGAATCTCGGCGGCGAGGTTCCGCATCTCCTCGCCGGCTGCGTGCACGGTAGTGGTCTCGAAGTGCCACTCCTCGGACGGGGGTCGGTCGTGAATACCCCACGTCAAGTGGACATAGCCGCCGGGCCGGTGCTCCGCAGAGAGGGTCACGTCGTGTTCGAGGGAGCGCCAGGTGCGCGCCCCCTCCCAGCCCCGGAAGTCCTCGGCCAGCGAAGAGAGGAATACGTCGAGGCCGTCGCCGTCCCAGGTCCGCACCAGGGTCTCGATGCTCACCCATTGCCCGCGCGCCTGCACGAGGAAGTCGAGCGTCGGATCGTCCCCGTACGGCCGCGTCGGTTCGGAGAACAGCAGGTGAACCGGTCGCGGTCCAGGTTCTCCCACCCGGACAACAAGGCTGCCGGAAGCGTCGTCGATCATGCGAACAGGCTAGAAGATCAAGTTGTGCGGCCGGCCTTCCGGCCTCGGGCAGGCCAGCAGTACCGCATACGGCTGCCGGCGCCGCGTGCCCCATTGTGAGGGCGTTCAGCGTTGCCAGAGGAACGCGGCCTTGCCGCAAGGGTGGCAACTGAAGACATAACCGCGTCCCCCTCCACCAAAGTTCGCGGAAGTGGCAAAGTCGTAGCCCTCTTCGAGCTCCGCCGTGAGCGTCATGGGGGCCGCGCAGTGGGGGCAATCCGGTGTCTCGTCGCCCTGGATCCAGTCAGGCGCACCGCCCAACCGTCCGAGGACCGGCTCCGCCGTAGGCGCGCCGGCGGGACGGCAACGCAGAGCAGTGACAGCGCCCAAGAGCGTCACGCCTTCATCAGGAACGGCAGCCGGGCTGAGTTCGCCCGTGAAGAGGTAGGCCCGGTTGGCACCGCCAGTAGCGTCCCAGTCATCGCACAGGCCGGGGTCGTTCTGGCAGAAGAACACCGCGACCACACCGATGCCGAGAGGCAGGTGGGCGAGGAACTGCATGGCGCCACCGCACTCGTGGCACCTCGGCCAGGCGAACCCCTCCGGAACGAGCGGGATCCCGCCGGTTCGCAGCACGGGCGCGTCAGCGGTAGCCACCCCGTCGTAGATCAGCAACATGGCCACAGCCTAGAACCGACTTGCGGGCCAGGAGCCCGCCACCCCGAGGAGATCCCGGCGCTTCCGATGCACCACACGCAGCAACTCCGCATCCGGCACTTCCTGGAGTGCCGGGAGCGCCCCTACCTGGGGTGACGGCTCCGGAGATCAATCCTCGACCGGCGCGATCCCCACCGGACAGGAAACCCCCGTCCCCCCGATCCCGCAGTACCCCGCCGGGTTCTTGTCCAAGTACTGCTGGTGATAAGGCTCCGCAGCGTAGAACGGCCCCGCCGCCCGGATCTCCGTCGTGATCGGGCCGAAGCCCGACGTCGTCAGGACGGACTGGTACGCGTCCCGCGACGCCTCCGCCGCAGCCTGCTGCTCCTCGTTGTGCGTGTAGACCGCCGAACGGTACTGCGTGCCACGGTCGTTGCCCTGGCGGAAGCCCTGGGTCGGGTCGTGGGACTCCCAGAACAGCTTCAGCAGGGCCTCGTACGTCGTCACCGCCGGGTCGTAGACGACGCGGACTGCCTCCGTGTGGCCTGTGCGGCCGCTGCAGACCTCCTCGTACGTCGGGTTCGGTGTGTGACCGCCCTGGTAGCCGACCAGCGTCGTCCACACCCCGGGCGCCTGCCAGAAGCGGCGCTCCGCGCCCCAGAAGCAGCCCAGGCCGAAGTCGGCCACGGCCAGGCCCTCGGGGTAGGGGGCGGCGAGGCGGGTGCCCAGCACCGTGTGGTGCTCGGGGAGCGGGAAACCGGGAGTCTCCCGGCCGGGGAGGGACTGGGCGGGGGTGGGGAGAACGGGCTCGCGGTGTCCGAACAGCATCACGGCTCCAGGGGGGTGCGGGCGGGCGTCACGACCTCACAACGTGCGAGCGGTCATCCGTAATTCCGGCCCGCCTGCCAGCCGGCCACCGCCATCGCCCGGAACGCCGTGTACGCCGCCACCGGATCCTGCTCGTACGTCCACGGCACCGCCCCGATGTGCCCGTCCACCGCACGCAGCTGTTCCACGGCCTCGCCGTAGCGCTCGGCGCGGACCAGGAACCACACCAGCAGGTGGCGTACGTGCGGCAGCACCGGGTGGTCGGACGGTGCGTGGTTCACCGCGTACTGCGCGCCCTCGATCGCCTCCCGGACCACCGCGCTCTGGAACAGGCTGCGCACCAGCCCGATGTCCTCCAAGTGGTCGTGCAGCGCGAACAGCGGCAGTGCCGGCAGCAGGCTGCCCTCCGGCGCGCCCGCCGCCGCGCGCCGGGCGAAGGCGTCGGCCTGGTCCTGCGAGCCGTGCCACTTCGCGCTCCAGTAGCGCAGGGCGGCCAGGTGGGCGCCCATGTGCTGCGGCGCCCGCGAGAGCACCGTCTCCCACACCGACTGGAACTCCGCCTCGCTCGCGCCCAGCCCGCGCGCGACGCCGAGCTCGACGATGTACGGGACCGGGTCGCCGGGGGCGAGCAGCGCGGCCTCCGCGCAGACCGTACGGGCCTCCTCCAGGATCATGCGGAAGTCCTGCGAGGAGGGGTCGCGCAGCGCCTGCTGCACCAGGAACTCGGCCTGCACGGCCGCCCCGCCCGGGTCCTTGGGGGCCACCACCCGCCAGTGGCGCAGCCACATGCCGCCCGTGCCGGGGGCCTCCGCCAGCTCGCGCACGGCCGCGCCGGCCAGGGTCTGCACCCGCTGCCAGCGCAGCTCGGCGGACCCGTCCGCGGGTGTACGGGCCAGCAGCTCGGCGGCCGGCTTCCAGTCCTGGGTGCGCCGGGCCTCCTCGACGGCGGCCAGCAGCTCCGGGTCGGGGCCGGGCAGGCGCACGTCCAACTGCCCGGGCGGCAGGAATCCCTGCCCGCCCACCGGGTCCGCCGCCGTCCCGGCGCCCTGCATCACCCCCTGCGCCAGGCGCCTGCGGCGCAGCATGGGGACCACCACCCAGCACACGAGGACGAGGGCGGTCAGGAGGAACAGCAACTCCATGGTTCGGGCTTCCTGGGATGGGGACGGATGGGGACGGACCAGCGTGGACACGGGCCTGTACATGGACAACGTCCCGGCCCGGCGGATCGTTCATGCGCCGGTTACAAGTGAACAGGGTGTTTCCCCCAACGGGGTACTACCCTCGGGCCAATGAGCGACCAGCAAGCTTTCGAGACCCTGGCCATCCACGCCGGGCAGGAGCCCGACCCGCTGACCGGGGCAGTCGTACCGCCCATCTACCAAGTGTCCACCTACAAGCAGGACGGCGTCGGCGGCCTGCGCGGCGGCTACGAGTACAGCCGCAGCGCCAACCCCACCCGCACCGCCCTGGAGGAGAACCTGGCGGCGCTGGAGGGCGGCGCCCGCGGTCTCGCCTTCGCGTCCGGTCTGGCTGCCGAGGACTGCCTGCTGCGCACGCTCCTCGCCCCCGGCGACCACGTGGTGATCCCGAACGACGCCTACGGCGGCACCTTCCGGCTGTTCGCCAAGGTCGTCGGGCGCTGGGGCGTGGAGTGGTCGGTCGCCGACACCTCCGACCCGGCCTCGGTGAAGGCGGCGCTGCGGCCCACCACCAAGGTGGTCTGGGTGGAGACCCCCTCCAACCCGCTGCTCGGCATCACCGACATCGCCCTCGTCGCGGGCATCGCGCACGAGGCCGGCGCCAAGCTGGTGGTCGACAACACCTTCGCCAGCCCCTACCTGCAGCAGCCGCTGTCGCTGGGCGCGGACGTGGTGGTCCACTCGACGACCAAGTACATGGGCGGTCACTCGGACGTCGTCGGCGGCGCGCTCGTCACCGCCGACGCCGCCCTCGCCGAGGAGCTGGCCTACCACCAGAACGCGATGGGCGCCGTGGCCGGCCCGTTCGACTCCTGGCTGACACTGCGCGGCATCAAGACGCTCGCGGTCCGCATGGACCGGCACAGCGCCAACGCCGAGCGGGTCGCGGAGCTGCTGGTGTCGCACCCCAAGGTCACGCAGGTCTACTACCCGGGCCTGCCCGAGCACCCGCTGCACGAGGTCGCGGCCAAGCAGATGCGCGCCTTCGGCGGCATGGTGTCGTTCCGCGTCGCGGGCGGCGAGGAGGCGGCGGTCGAGGTCTGCAACCGCGCGCAGCTGTTCACGCTCGGTGAGTCCCTGGGCGGCGTGGAGTCGCTGATCGAGCACCCGGGCCGGATGACGCACGCCTCCGTCGCCGGTTCCGCGCTGGAGGTCCCGGCCGACCTGGTGCGTCTGTCGGTCGGCATCGAGTCGGTGGACGACCTGATCGCGGACGTCACCCAGGCCCTGGGCTGAGCCGGCGACCGACGCTGTTTGCGGGGCCGGAAATCGCCGGTCCCGCAGCGAAGAAAGCGGCGGAACCGTGTCTTCCGGTCGGGCCGCCCACGGGTGCACGACCGCGGCCCAGACGCAGAAGACCACGACGGCCGCCAGCAGCAGCGTCCACGCCACCGCCCGGACGGCCCGCCGCCTGCGCAGCAGCCGGCGGCCGCGCTCGGCGGCCAGCCCGGCCAGCTCGGCCGGGACGGGCGGGTGCGGGAGGTCCAGCATCCGCCGGACCTCGTCCTCCTTGCGGTCGTAGCCGCTCACGGCACGGGCCCCGCGGGCCTGCTGCGCAGGGCGGCCACCGCGCGCGTGCACAGCACGCGCACCCGCTCCACGGGCAGTCCCAGGCCGGCCGCGGCCTGTTCCTCGGCCACGCCCTCGTAGAGCCGCAGGACCACCACCAGGCGCTCCCTCGGCGGGAGCCGCTCCAGCATGCCCCCGCGCGGGTGCCGGTAGCGCCGGGCGGAGTGCGCGAAGCGGGCCGTGAGCTCGCGGCGGGTGTGCTCGTACGGATCGCCGTCGCCGATCCGGTCCCAGTCGGCGTAGGTACGGGCCAGGGCGGCCGTCAGCAGGCGCTCGGCGGAGCCGTCGCCCCCGTGCGGGTCCTCGGCGGTCAGCAGCCGGGCGGCGTGCAGGAGCCGCCCGCCCGCGCCCCCGACGAACGCCTCGAACTCCCGGGCGCGGCGGCGCTCCCGGGCCGCCTGCCGCTCTCGCACGCCCCGCCTCCGTCACACCCCGGTGGCTTCCGGGGGTTCCAGCAGACGGCAGCGGGGGCGGCCGGTCAAGAGCCCGGTCACGAGTGACCGCAGCAGTCCGCTCGGTCCGCCCGGGACTACGCGGGCGAGCCCGGCGGCAGGGCCGTGTGGATCTCCGAGAGCGCGGAGTTGAAGCGGGTGAGCAGGGAGCAGAAGGTGTCGCGCTCGTCCTCGGTCCAGCCCTCGGTGCACAGCGCCATCAGCTCGCGCCGGGAGGTGCGCACCTCCTCCAGGCGGGCCTTGCCGCGGGGCGAGAGCTGCAGGACGACGGCGCGGCCGTCCTCGGGGTGCGAGGTGCGCTTGACCAGGCCGGTGTCGACCAGCGGCGCCACCTGGCGGGTGACGGTCGAGGAGTCGATTCCCATGCCCGCGGCGAGCGCCTTGACGCCCATCGGGCCTTCCTGGTCGAGGCGGTTGAGCAGCAGATACGCGGCGCGGTCCATCGTGTTGTGGACCCGGCCGACGCCGCCGAGGCGGGTCTGCTCTGCGCGGCGTGCGAAGACGGCCACCTGGTGCTGGAGGGCGTCGAGGACACCGGGGGCGAGTTGGGTCGTCACGTCCGGAGGGATGGGCATGGCCTGGGGCTCACTTCGTGCGGCGGGCGGAGGGGACGGCAGAGGCTCTGCAGAGCTGTAGGACAGATAGCGGGACCAGCTGGTTGCTCGCGAATGGGGGACAGAGTACGCGGCCTTTCCCGCGCTCGTACCGGTGCTGCACAAACCGGACGGTAGGCCCGGTTCCGGTCGGCCTCGGAAAGCCGGTGACGTGCGCGTACTGCGAGACTGGCGGTATGGCCCGACGAGTTGGCGGCGCGGGCGGAACGCCTGCCTCCGGCACGTTCCCGGTCACGCTCGGCGACGTGCGCGCCGCGCAGCGGATGCTGGCCGGGGTCTGCCGGACCACGGCCCTCGCGGCCGGCCGTCACCTCTCCGTGCTGGCCGGCACCCCGGTGCTGCTCAAGTGCGAGAACCTGCAGCACACCGGCTCGTTCAAGCTGCGCGGCGCCTACGTGCGCATCGCCCGCCTGGCGCCGGAGGAGCGCGCGGCGGGGGTCGTCGCGGCCAGTGCCGGCAACCACGCCCAGGGGGTCGCCTTCGCCGCCGCACTGCTGGGCGTGCGGTCCACGGTCTTCATGCCGGAGGACACGTCGCTGCCGAAGATCGCCGCGGCCCGCGGCTACGGGGCCGAAGTCCGGCTGCACGGGCAGGTGTTGGACGATGCGCTGCAGGCGGCCCGGGCGTATGCGGGGGAGACGGGGGCGGCCTTCGTCCACCCCTTCGACCATCCGGACGTCATCGCCGGGCAGGGCACGGTGGGCCTGGAGATCCTGGAGCAGTGCCCCGAGGTGGGCACCGTCGTCGTGGGCATGGGCGGCGGCGGTCTGGCGGCCGGAATCGCCGTGGCGGTCAAGGCGTTGCGGCCGGACGTGCGGATCGTGGGCGTCCAGGCGGCGGGTGCCGCCGCCTATCCGCTGTCGCTGGCCGCGGGCCGCCCGGTGGCGGTGCGGACGCCGGTGACGATGGCGGACGGCATCAGGGTCGGGCGGCCCGGGGACGTGCCGTTCCGGATCGTCGCGCGGCTGGTGGACGAGGTGCGGACGGTCTCCGAGGACGAACTGGCCGCGGCGCTGCTGCTGTGCCTGGAGCGGTCGAAGATGGTGGTCGAGCCGGCCGGGGCGAGCCCGGTGGCGGCGCTGCTGTCGGCGCCCCGGTCGTTCAACGGGCCGGTGGTGGCGGTGCTTTCGGGCGGCAACGTGGATCCGCTGCTGCTGCAGGCCGTGCTCCGGCACGGCATGGCCGTCGCGGGCCGGTACCTGTCCCTGCGGGTGCGGCTGACGGACCGTCCGGGCGCGCTGGCGGCCCTGCTGGAGGTGCTGTCCGCGGCCGGCGCCAACGTCCTCGACATCGGCCACGTCCGCACCGATCCGCGGCTCAGGCTCGGCGAGGCGGAGGTGGAGCTGCACCTGGAGACGGAGGGGCGGGAGCACTGCGCCGGGGTGGAGGCGGCCCTGCGCGACGCGGGGTATGCGGTGCTGCACTGAGTGTGTCGGAGTCGTGTGCCGGACGGTGTCCAGTGATGCCCGGATTCCGGGCAATGACCGGAGTGATGCCTTCATGGGGCGAAATGCGCTGAGTGAACGTAAAATCAACTACGTCACCTCAACGGGGAGAAGCTCCATGCAAGGTGCGATATACGCCGAAGGTCTGGTCAAGACCTTCGGCGACGTCAGGGCTCTGGACGGTGTCGACCTGGACGTACCGGAAGGGACCGTCCTCGGACTGCTCGGCCCCAACGGCGCCGGCAAGACCACCACGGTGCGCGTCCTCACCACCCTCATCAAACCCGACAGCGGCTCGGCCGTCGTGGCCGGCATCGACGTCTTGAAGAAACCCAACGAAGTCCGCCACGCCATCGGCCTGTCCGGCCAATTCGCCGCCGTCGACGAATATCTGACGGGCCGTGAGAACCTCCGGATGGTCGGCAGGCTCTACCAGATGGGCGCGCGCGACGCCAAGTCGCGGGCGGCGGAGCTGCTCGAACGCTTCAACCTCGCCGACGCCGCCGACCGCCCCGCCAAGACCTACTCCGGCGGCATGCGCCGCCGCCTCGACCTCGCGGCCGCCCTGGTCGTCAGCCCGCCCGTGATGTTCATGGACGAGCCCACCACCGGACTCGACCCGCGCAACCGGCAGCAACTGTGGGAGGTCATCGAGGAGTTGGTGGCCGGCGGCACGACCCTGCTGCTCACCACCCAGTACCTGGAGGAGGCCGACCGCCTCGCCCACGACATCGCCGTCGTCGACCACGGGCGTGTCATCGCCCGCGGCACCTCCGACCAGCTCAAGGCGCGCACAGGAGGGGAGCGCGTCGAGGTCGTCGTGCACGAGCGCGAGCACATCCCCGTCACCGAACAGGTGCTGCACGCCTTCGGCAAGGGCGCGACCGCCGTCGAGGAGCACACCCGCAAGGTCACCGTCCCCGTCTCCGGCGGGGCCAAGCTCCTCGCCGAGGTGATCCGCGAACTCGACGGCCGCGGCATCGAGATCGACGACATCGCCCTGCGCCGCCCCACCCTGGACGACGTCTTCATCTCCCTCACCGGGCACACGGCCGAGGCGGCGCAGGAACGCGGGGACCGCGAGCAGGAAGGGACCGCACCATGAGCGCCACCGGCGAGATCGTCTCCAGGAAGGCGGTGCCCAGGGCGCGCGGCGGCGTCACCCAGTCCGTGCACGACTCCCTGGTCGTCGCCCAGCGCAACCTGATCCGGATGGTGCGCATCCCCGAGGTCGTCGTCTTCGGACTCGTCCAACCGATCATGTTCGTCGTGCTGTTCAGCTACGTCTTCGGCGGCTCGATCGCCGTCGGCGGCAGCACCGACCCGGCCACCTACCGGCAGTTCCTGATGGCGGGCATCTTCGCCCAGACCGTCACCTTTGCCACGGCGGGCGCGGGCGCGGGGATCGCCGACGACATGCACAAGGGCCTCATCGACCGCTTCCGCTCGCTGCCCATGGCCCGGGGCGCGGTGCTCACCGGCCGCACCCTCGCCGACCTGGTGCAGACCGCACTGACGCTGGTGGTGCTGGCGATCGTCGCCGTGATCGTCGGCTGGCGCATCCACCACGGTGTCCTGGAGGCGCTCGGCGGCTTCGCCCTGCTGCTCCTGCTCGGCTACGCCTTCTCGTGGATCGGCGCACTGATCGGGCTGTCGGTACGCACCCCGGAGGCGGCGACCTCGGGCGGGCTCATCTGGCTCTTCCCGCTCACCTTCATCTCCAACGCCTTCGTCCCCTCCGACAACATGCCGGTGGTGCTGCGCACCATCGCCGAGTGGAATCCGTTCAGCGCCACCGTGCAGGCGGCGCGGGAGCTCTTCGGCAACCTCCCGCACGGCTACCCGGTGCCCGCGGCCTGGCCGATGCAGCACCCGGTGTGGGCGTCGCTGCTCTGGTCCGTCCTGATCATCGCCGTCTTCCGCGGCCTGTCGGTGCGCAAGTACCGCTCGGCGACGGCCTAGCGCCCTGTAGGGGCGCGGGGAACTGCGCGACCGGCCACGACGCGCCCGCAGCCGAAGCTCCCGGGGCTTCGCCCCGGATCCCTGGGTGGTGCGTCGGCTGCAGGCCGTCGGTGGCCGGTCGCGCAGTTCCCCGCGCCCCTTACGGGGCACGCAAGAGCCCCGGACCGGTTGCGACCGGTCCGGGGCTCCACAGGGGTGGGGGGAGGGGCTCAGCCCTGGTACGGCTTGGCGTCCAGGATGCGCACCATGGCCTTGCGGCCGTTCGGCAGCTCGTACTGGGCGTCCTCGCCGACCTTCTTGCCGTTCACGCCCGAGCCCAGCGGGGACTGCGGGGAGTACGTCTCGATGTCCGAGCTCGCGTATTCGCGGGAGGCCATCAGGAACGTCAGCGTGTCGTCCGGGTCGCCGTCGAAGGCGATGGTCACGACCATGCCGGGCGCCACGGCGCCGTCGGTGGCCGGGGCCTCGCCGACCTTCGCCGCCTCCAGCAGCTGGGTCAGCTGGCGCACGCGGAGCTCCTGCTTGCCCTGCTCCTCCTTGGCCGCGTGGTAACCGCCGTTCTCGCGCAGGTCACCCTCCTCGCGGGCCGCCGCGATCTTCGCCGCGATCTCGGTGCGAGCGGGACCAGACAGGTACTCCAGCTCAGCCTTGAGCTGGTCGTACGCCTCCTGAGTCAGCCAGGTGACGTTGTCGCTGGTCTGGGTCACAGGTGCTCCTCGTCGGTACTGGGAATGCTGGGATACAGCCGGGGATACAAATGAACGCCCTACTCAGAAGGGTGCACCTTCAAAGGCGGGCGAAACCACGAGCCTAACAACTCCGCCCGTCAAGGGGGAAGAAGTAACCGGGAGGAAACGCGCAAGAAGCGCGTCAGGGCTGGTCAGCGGCCGGTTACCTGGCGACACCCCTCAAGCTCCGTGGCGGAGGCCCGCCGCGTGGTGCGGAGCGTGACCGGCTCCGTGAAGTGGGTCTCGCGACGGTCGAGGGTGATGTCCTTGCGCGCCACCTCGGTGCCGTCCTCGCCCAGCGAGCGCACCGTGCAGACGCCGGTGGCGTCCTTCTCCTTGCGGATCTCCAGCACCGCCTGCACGGACGAGTCGGAGACCGTCTGCGAACGGATCAGCTGACCGCTGACATCCGTCGTGGTGATGTAGTGCACACCGGCCCAGCCGACGAAGCCCAGCAGCGCGGCACCCAGCACCGCGCCGGCGATCTTCAGCTTGCGGTCGGCACGTTCGTCCGCCGAGCGGCCGTAGCGGCCCTCGGGCAGCGCTGCACCGTCCGCAGCCATGATCGTTCCTCCTGACGGGAAGTGCGGGACCGGGGGCGACCCCCTCCGGATTCCGGTTGTGGAACACGGAATGAATCGCGCCCTCCTTCGGTCACTATAGGAGGCGTCTTAAGAGACCAGTGACTGAGGATCGAGCCTTGACCGAGCAGCTGCGAATGATGGCCGTTCACGCCCACCCCGACGACGAGTCGAGCAAGGGCGCGGCCACGATGGCCAAGTACGTGTCCGAGGGGGTGGACGTGCTGGTCGCCACCTGCACAGGTGGTGAGCGTGGCTCCATCCTCAACCCCAAGCTCCAGGGCGACCCCTACATCGAGGAGCACATCCACGAGGTCCGGGCCAAGGAGATGGCCGAGGCCCGCGACATCCTCGGCGTCAAGCAGGAGTGGCTCGGCTTCGTCGACTCCGGCCTGCCCGAGGGCGACCCGCTGCCGCCGCTGCCGGAGGGCTGCTTCGCCCTGCAGGACGTGGAGGAGGCGGCCGGCCGACTGGTCGAGCTGATCCGCGAGTTCCGCCCGCACGTGATCACCACGTACGACGAGAACGGCGGTTACCCGCACCCCGACCACATCATGACCCACAAGATCTCGATGGTGGCCTTCGAGGCCGCGGGCGACCCCGAGCGCTACCCGGAGGCCGGCGAGCCCTGGCAGCCGCAGAAGCTCTACTACAACCAGGGCTTCAACCGCCCCCGCACCCAGGCCCTGCACGACGCCCTGATCGAGCGCGGCATGGAGTCCCCCTACGCGGAGTGGCTGGAGCGCTGGGAGCAGATGGGCCGCGAGCGGACCCTGACCACCTTCGTGCCCTGCGGCGACTTCTTCGAGATCCGCGACAAGGCGCTGATCGCGCACGCCACGCAGATCGACCCCGACGGCGGCTGGTTCCGCGTTCCGCTGGACCTCCAGCGGGAGGTCTGGCCCACCGAGGAGTACGAGCTGGCGAAGTCGCTCGTCGACACGTCCCTCCCCGAGGACGACCTCTTCGCGGGCATCCGCAACAATTGAGCCCATGATGAGCAACCTGGTGCCGCTCGCCGCCGACCTCGACCAGAACAAGGTCACGCCCGGCGTTCTCGGCTTCATTGTCTTCGCCCTCATCGGCGGTGCCGTGTGGCTGCTGATGAAGTCCATGAACAAGCACATGAAGCGGGTCGACTTCGCGGAGGATTCGGAGGCAGGCGGTCAGGCGGCCGACAAGGGTGCGGCCTGATCCTCCGGGTGCGGGCCGTCTTCGGCTGAGCGAGCAGTTCATCGCGCCCCTGACGGGGCGCGGTGGCGCAGCGGGTCGCTTGCGGACCCCGTCCCGTGCGCCAGGATGGACCCATGTCCAACCGCCTGGCGCACGAGACGTCCCCCTACCTCCTCCAGCACGCCGACAACCCGGTCGACTGGTGGCCCTGGTCCCCCGAGGCCTTCGCCGAGGCCCGGCGGCGGGATGTGCCCGTGCTGCTGAGCGTGGGGTACTCGAGCTGCCACTGGTGCCACGTCATGGCCCACGAGTCCTTCGAGGACCCCGCGATCGCCGCGCTGATCGACGAGCACTTCGTCGCGGTCAAGGTCGACCGCGAGGAGCGGCCCGACGTCGACGCCGTCTACATGGAGGCCGTCCAGGCCGCCACGGGACAGGGCGGCTGGCCGATGACCGTCTTCCTCACGCCCGAGGCCGAGCCCTTCTACTTCGGCACCTACTTCCCGCCGGCCCCGCGCCACGGCATGCCCGGCTTCCCGCAGGTGCTGGAGGGCGTGCGGGCCGCGTGGAGCGACCGGCGCGACGAGGTGGGCGAGGTCGCGCAGCGCATCGTGCGCGACCTGTCCGGGCGCACCCTCTCCGTCGACACCTCCCGCGCACCCGGCGAGGAGGAGACGCACGCCGCGCTGATGGGTCTGACCCGCGACTTCGACGCGGTCAACGGCGGCTTCGGCGGGGCACCCAAGTTCCCGCCGTCCATGACACTGGAGTTCCTGCTGCGCCACCACGCCCGCACGGGCTCGGCGGCCGCCCTGGAGATGGTGCAGGCCACCTGCGAGGCCATGGCGCGCGGCGGGATCTACGACCAGCTCGGCGGCGGCTTCGCCCGCTACGCGGTGGACGCGACCTGGACGGTGCCGCACTTCGAGAAGATGCTCTACGACAACGCCCTGCTGTGCCGTGTCTACGCGCACCTGTGGCGCGCCACCGGATCCGGCCTGGCCCGGCGCATCGCCCTGGAGACCGCGGACTTCATGATCCGTGAACTGCGCACCGTCCAGGGCGGGTTCGCCTCCGCGCTCGACGCCGACAGTGACGACGGGACGGGCCGGCACGTCGAGGGCGCGTACTACGTGTGGACGCCGGAGCAGCTGCGCGCGGTGCTGGGCGAGCAGGACGCGGCCCTGGCGGCCGTCCACTTCGGCGTCACGGAGGAGGGCACCTTCGAGGAGGGCGCCTCCGTGCTCCAACTCCCCGACTCCGAGGAGCTTCTCGACGCCGCACGGCTCGCCTCCGTGCGGGAGCGGCTGCTGGCCGCGCGCGAGGCGCGGCCGCGCCCGGGCCGGGACGACAAGGTGGTGGCCGCCTGGAACGGCCTGGCCGTCGCCGCCCTCGCCGAGTGCGGCGCGTACTTCGACCGCCCCGACCTGGTCCAGGCCGCCACGGACGCCGCCGACCTGCTCGTCCGCACGCACATGGACTGGCAGGCCCGGCTCTTCCGCACCTCGCTGGACGGCGTCGCGGGCGGCCACGCCGGTGTCCTGGAGGACTACGCGGACGTCGCCGAGGGCTTCCTCGCCCTGTCCGCCGTGACCGGCGAGGGCGTCTGGGTCGACTTCGCGGGCCTGCTCCTGGACACCGTCCTGGTCCGCTTCACCGCGGAGGACGGCACGCTCTACGACACCGCCGACGACGCCGAGGCACTGATCCGCCGCCCGCAGGACCCCACCGACAACGCGGTGCCGTCCGGCTGGACGGCTGCGGCCGGGGCGCTCCTGTCCTACGCCGCGTACACGGGCAGCGCACCGCACCGCGAGGCGGCCGAGAAGGCCCTGGGCGTCGTCCGGAGCCTCGCCCCGCGGGCGCCGCGGTTCATCGGCTGGGGTCTGACGGTGACGGAGGCCCTGCTGGACGGTCCCCGCGAGGTGGCGGTCGTGGGCCCCGGCGACCACCCCGGCACGCGGGAACTCCACCGCACGGCCCTGCTCTCCCCGGCCCCGGGCGCGGTGGTGGCCCTCGGCGAACCGGGCGCGGCGCCCGTGGAGGTACCGCTCCTGGAAGGCCGGGACCTGCTGGACGGGCGGCCGGCCGCGTACGTGTGCCGGCACTTCACGTGCGACGCGCCGACGGCTGACGCGAAGCTCCTTGCGGAGCAGCTGGGCGCCCCGTAGGGGGCGCGGGGAACTGCGCGACCAGCCACGACGCGCCCGCAGTTGAAGTCCCGGGGCGGGGCCCCGCACCTCACAGCGTCAGACCGCGCCCCAGCACGTCCAGCGTGCGGTCGATCAGTGCCCCCAGATCCCCGGTCTGGCCCTGGTCCACCCAGTGCATCATCGCCTCCTGCATCGCCCCGAGCACCGCGGCGATCACGACCCGCACCTCAAGGTCGTCCGCGGACCTCCCCGTCCGCTCCGCAAGGACCCGGCACAGCATGACCGCCGACTCCGCCTGTCCCTCCGCGGAGCGGCCCCGCAGGGCCGGGACCTCGCGGACCAGCTTGGTGCGCTGCCGCAGTTCGACGATGTCCGTGTCGATGATGTGCTGCAGCGCGTCCCGCACACCGTGCCGGATGGCCTCGACCGGGGCCTCCTCCGCCGGGCGTGCCCGGATCGCCGCCTCCATCACCGGGTCGTACTCGTCGGTGAGGACGATGTCCTCCTTGGTCGGGAAGTAACGGAAGACCGTGCTGGGGGACACGTCCGCGGCCTCGGCGATCTGGTCGACCGGCGTGGCGTCGTAGCCCTGCTTCTCGAACAGCCGGTAGGCGGCACGCCGGATCGCCTGCCGGGTCTGGATCTTCTTCCGCTCGCGGAGCCCGAGTCTGGGGCCGGGCTGTGCGGGGGAGGACGTCTGTGCTGAGGCCATGGGTGCATTCTCAGGCATCGGTCATTTCGCCAACCACTTCATGATCCGCAGCCGCCTCCGCGGGGCGGCCGTCCGGCAGGAAGACGGCGACGAGGAGGGCCGCGGCGATCGCCCCGGCGCCGCACACCAGCAGGGCCAGGCTCATGCCGTGCAGGTAGGCGGTGTCCGCCGACCGTGCGAGCGCCGTGTCGCCGAGCCTGGCGGCGACCATCTGCGCCCCCTCGACGGAGTCGCGCGCTGCCCCCGCGGCGGCGGGCGGCAGCCCGTCCGTGCCGATCCGGCCGCGGTAGGCGCCGGCGATCAGGCTGCCCAGCACCGCCACTCCGACGGCGCCGGCGACCTGCCGCAGCGTCATCAGCAGCCCGGAGCCGCTGCCCGCGCGCTCGCGGGGGAGGGTGCCGAGGGCGCCGTCCATGGCGGGGATGATGCCGAAGCCGAACCCGAAGCCGGTGACGGACAGCCACAGGGCCGTGAAGCCGTAGCCGTCGTGGATGTCCGTGCGGCTGCCGAGCAGGGCGGCGAAGGCCATGACGGCCAGGCCGCCGGCGATGACGGGCCGCGCCCCGAACCGGGTGACCAGCGGTGCTGCGGCGCGCGACGAGACGATCATTCCGGCCATCATCGGCAGCATCCGCAGCCCGGTGCCGAAGGCGTCGTGGCCCAGGACGGCCTGGAGGTAGTGCGGCAGGACGAACAGCAGGCCCGTGAGCGTGAAGGTGATCAGTGCCGCGGCCGCGGTGTTCCAGCGGAAGCCGCGGTGGGCCAGCAGCGTGAGGTCCAGCATCGGCCGGGGCTGCCGGCGTTCGCGCAGGACGAGGGCGGTGAGCAGGACGGCCGCGGCGGCGAAGGCGCCGAGGACGGCCGGTGCGGACCAGCCGCGCGTGGGTCCCTCGACGACGCCGAAGACGAGGGCGCCGAGGCCGGTGACGGTGAGTGCGGTCGAGAGGGCGTCGACCCTGGGCGAGGAGGGGTCGTTGGTCTCGGGGAGCAGGAAGACGCAGGCCGCGATGCCGATGATCACGAGCGGGACGTTGACGAGGAAGGCCGAGCCCCACCAGAAGTGGTTGAGCAACCAGCCGCCGATGATCGGGCCCAGCGGCAGGCCGAGGGCCGAGGCGGCGGAGACCGCGCCCACGGCCTTGGTGCGCTCCGCGCCCGGGAAGAGCGAGGGCAGCACGGACAGGGCGAGCGGCATGATCAGCGCCGCGCCGGCGCCGAGGACGGTGCGGGCGGCGATGACCTCGCCGGTGCTCGTCGCGAACGTGCCGAGCAGGGATCCGACGAGGAAGATCCCCAGTCCGGTCAGCAGCATGCGGCGGCGGCCGAAGCGGTCGCCGAGGAGTCCGGCGGGGAGCATCAGGGCGGCGAGGACGACGAGGTAGGAGTCGGCTATCCACTCCTGTTCGCCGCTGGTGGCGCCCAGTCGGTCCGTCATGGTCGGCAGGGCGACGGTCAGGATCGTGGTGTCGAAGCCGAGGACGAGCATGCAGGCGACCAGGGCGCCCAGCGCCCACCAGCGCCGGGGGTCGGGTCGGGTGATCGGGGTGCTCATGGCACACCTCCGGGAGAGAGCTGACGTCAAGTGACAGTAACTCTCAAAAGATGGAGGGTGTCAATGTGGCCGGTGAAGGGTGGGTGATCTTGACGGCACTCTGATTGTCAGTGGGGTGTGTGACCCTGAGTGCAGGGCAGGGGAACGGTCAGTGAGACCGTAAAAGCCTGGAAAGAGGGGGTCGTTGATGAGCGGGGTCGTCTATGCGCTGCTCGCGATGCTGTGTGTCGCGGGGTATGTGATCGCCGGTGAGATCGCGGTGCTGGCCGTGGCCGTGGCCGGGATCGGGGGCCTGGCATGGCGAGTGGCCGCGGCTTCGAAGCCACGGCCACTGCGGAGGGTCCGTCGGGAGCGCGGTGCGCGCGGTGCGTCAGGCGTGCGAATAGGCGACGAGTGAAATGCCCACGTAGTGCGTGGCGAAGGCGGCCAGAGTGAGCGAGTGGAAGACCTCGTGGAAGCCGAACCAGCGCGGCGAGGGATTGGGGCGCTTGATCCCGTAGATCACCCCGCCCGCGCTGTAGAGCAGCCCGCCGATGATCACCAGGACGAGGACGGCGATGCCGCCCGTGCGCAGGAAGTCGGGGAGGAAGAAGACGGCGGCCCAGCCCATCGCGATGTAGCAGGGGGTGTAGAGCCAGCGGGGCGCGCCGACCCAGAAGACGCGGAAGGCTATGCCGGCGGCGGCCGCCGCCCAGACCGCCCACAGCAGGATCCGGCCCCTGCTGCCGGGGACGAGCAGCATGGTCAGCGGGGTGTAGGTGCCCGCGATGATCAGGAAGATGTTGGCGTGGTCGAGGCGGCGGAGCACGCCCTCGGCGCGCGGACCCCAGTTGCCGCGGTGGTAGAGCGCGCTGATGCCGAAGAGCAGGCAGGCGCTCAATGCATAGACGGCGCAGGCGATCCGGCCACGGGGGCTGTCGGCCAGGGCGGTCAGGAGGACGCCGGACACCAGTACGGCGGGGAACATTCCGGCGTGCAGCCAGCCGCGCAGTCGCGGCTTGGCCGGGGCCGGGGCGGAAGCGGAATCCTGCGGGGCGCCGGGGGCCGGGGCGTCGGTGGAGGCGGCGTTCGCCCCGGCCCCGGCGGAAGCGGAGGACGCGGTGGGCGCTGCGTCGGGCGCGGGAGTCATGGGCGCCATGCTACCTACGCGACCGTAGGTTACGGATCAGTATCACGTGGCGATGGTCACGGGGGTGCCCCCTGGACAGAAGCTGGGCGGAGTCGGATGATCAAATGAGTGCGGGCGGCACCGGATGAGCGGTCACGAAGCGTCTGGGTCGCAGCCCCCAAGGGGCGACAGTGTGCAAAGGCGGACTTTCCGGTGATCCGGCCCGAGTCCGTTCCACCCTCAATATCTGACGCCGGGCAGTGTGGACCCGGCGGGACGGAGCGATCGTGGCGCGCATCAGTGCGGCTCCCACCACCCTCACCCACCACCAGGAGCTGCTCTCCTGGGTCGACGAGATCGCCGCCCTCACCCAGCCGGACCGCGTGGTCTGGTGCGACGGCTCGGAAGCGGAATACGAGCGCCTGTGCGGGGAGCTCGTCGCCAAGGGCACCTTCCGGAAGCTCGACCCGGTCAAGCGACCCAACTCCTACTACGCCGCCTCCGACCCGAGTGACGTGGCGCGCGTCGAGGACCGCACCTTCATCTGCTCCGCGAAGGAGGAGGACGCGGGCCCGACCAACCACTGGAAGGCGCCCGCCGAGATGCGGGAGATCTTCGCCGGGGAGAAGGGCCTGTTCCGCGGCTCCATGCGCGGACGCACCATGTACGTCGTGCCCTTCTGCATGGGCCCGCTCGGCTCGCCGCTGTCCGCGATCGGCGTCGAGATCACCGACTCCGCCTACGTCGCCGTCTCCATGCGCACCATGACCCGCATGGGCCAGGCCGTGCTCGACGAGCTCGGCACCGACGGCTTCTTCGTCAAGGCCGTCCACACCCTCGGTGCCCCGCTCGCCGAGGGCGAGCAGGACGTGCCGTGGCCGTGCAACACCACCAAGTACATCTCGCACTTCCCCGAGGACCGCGAGATCTGGTCCTTCGGCTCCGGCTACGGCGGCAACGCCCTGCTGGGCAAGAAGTGTTACGCCCTGCGCATCGCCTCCGTCATGGCGCGCGACGAGGGCTGGCTGGCCGAGCACATGCTCATCCTCAAGCTCACCCCGCCCCAGGGCGAGTCCAAGTACGTGGCCGCCGCCTTCCCCTCCGCCTGCGGCAAGACCAACCTCGCCATGCTCGAACCCACCGTCTCCGGCTGGACGGTGGAGACCATCGGCGACGACATCGCCTGGATGCGCTTCGGCGAGGACGGCCGCCTCTACGCCATCAACCCCGAGGCCGGCTTCTTCGGCGTCGCCCCCGGCACCGGCGAACACACCAACGCCAACGCCATGAAGACCATGTGGGGCAACTCGGTCTTCACCAACGTCGCCCTCACCGACGACGGCGACGTGTGGTGGGAGGGCATGACCGAGGAGCAGCCCGCCCACCTCACCGACTGGCGGGGCAACGACTGGACGCCGGAGAGCGGCACCCCCGCCGCCCACCCCAACGCCCGCTTCACCGTGCCGGCTTCGCAGTGCCCGATCATCGCGCCCGAGTGGGAGGACCCCAAGGGCGTGCCGATCTCGGCCATCCTCTTCGGCGGCCGCCGCGCCACCGCCGTCCCGCTGGTGACCGAGTCCCTCAGCTGGCAGCACGGCGTCTTCCTCGGAGCCAACGTCGCCTCCGAGAAGACCGCCGCCGCCGAGGGCAAGGTCGGCGAGCTCCGCCGCGACCCGTTCGCCATGCTGCCGTTCTGCGGCTACAACATGGGCGACTACATGGGCCACTGGATCAAGATGGGTGAGGGCAAGGACGAGTCCAGGCTCCCGAAGATCTACTACGTCAACTGGTTCCGCAAGGACGCGGACGGCCGCTTCGTGTGGCCGGGCTTCGGCGAGAACAGCCGCGTGCTGAAGTGGATCGTCGACCGCATCGACGGCCGCGCGGAGGGCGTCGAGACGCCGATCGGCATTCTGCCGGCGAAGGACGCCCTGGACACGGCCGGGCTCGACATCCCGGACGCGGACCTGGACCTGCTCCTCACCGTCGACAAGGACGTCTGGCGCGAGGAAGCGGCACTGGTGCCGGAGCACCTGAACACCTTCGGTGACCACACGCCGAAGGAACTGTGGGACGAATACCGGGCGTTGGTGCAGCGCTTGGGCTGACGGAGGGAGGGAGCCCGGTCCGGTTCAGCGCCGCCGGGCTCCACTGCGGGCCGCCTGTGGCTGGTCGCGCAGTTCCCCGCGCCCCTTACGGGGCGCGACCACCCCGCGTTACCCCGTGATGCCCAGCGCCTCTGCGTGCGCCCGCATCCGTTCCGCGGCCAAGGCCGCGCCTTCCGTATCGCCGCGTCCCGTGGCCACCACCAGCGCCTGCCCCGCCAACATATGCGCGCGCTGATGCAGCGCAGCAACAGGCTTACCG
This sequence comes from Streptomyces sp. NPDC002536, assembly GCF_053594995.1. NCBI lineage: Bacteria > Bacillati > Actinomycetota > Actinomycetes > Kitasatosporales > Streptomycetaceae > Streptomyces > Streptomyces sp. NPDC002536. Next base: position 20,207 of record NZ_JBSFWU010000048.1, on the reverse strand, counting down.
CCCGCCACGGTTGGCGCAGCCCGCAAGGGTGCAGCCCCGCGCAGCCGTTCCACCTGAGCCGCCAGCCGGCACCCCGCATCGTCGAGCTCAGCCGCAGGCGCCACGGCGCGCAGTTCGTCCGTCACCGTGAGCAGTGCGGTCAGGTGCCAGGCCAGCCGTGTGTCCAGCTCCTCCTGGCGGGAGCGGTGCGGGCCGCGGTGAGGGCCGTGCGTATGGACCGACTTCGTGCGGATCGGCTCGTACATGGATGGCCTCCAAAGTTACCTCTGAAGGCCATCCTAACTTAGACGGCGTCTAAAGTTGTGTCGAGATCAAACAGGTCAGGCCTGCGAGTACCCGTCCAGGAAGTTCCCGATCCGCGTCACCGCGTCCGCCAGATCCTTCGCGCTGGGCAGCGTGACCAGGCGGAAGTGGTCCGGCTCCGGCCAGTTGAAGCCCGTGCCGTGGACGACCATGATCTTCTCGGCGCGGAGCAGGTCCAGCACCATCTGCCGGTCGTCCTTGATCTTGTAGACCTTGGGGTCCAGCCGCGGGAACGCGTACAGCGCACCCCTGGGCTTGACGCAGCTGACGCCCGGGATCTGCGTCAGCAGCTCGTACGCCACGTCGCGCTGCTCCAGCAGCCGGCCGCCCGGCAGCACCAGGTCGTTGATCGACTGCCGGCCGCCGAGGGCCGTGGCCACCGCGTGCTGGGCCGGCATGTTGGCGCACAGCCGCATGTTGGCGAGGATCGTCAGGCCCTCGATATAGCTTTCGGCGTGCGCCTTCGGGCCGCAGACCGCCATCCAGCCGCTGCGGTAGCCGGCCACCCGGTAGGCCTTGGACAGGCCGTTGAAGGTGAGGGTCAGCAGATCGGGGGCGAGGGCGGCGGTCGGGGTGTGGGTGGCGCCGTCGTAGAGGATCTTGTCGTAGATCTCGTCGGAGCAGACGATCAGGTTGTGGCGGCGGGCGATCTCCGTCAGGCCGCGCAGCATCTCGTCGTCGTAGACCGCACCCGTGGGGTTGTTGGGGTTGATGATGACGAGCGCCTTGGTGCGGTCGGTGACCTTGCGCTCGATGTCCGCCAGATCCGGCATCCAGTCCGACTGCTCGTCGCAGCGGTAGTGCACGGCCGTGCCGCCCGCGAGGGAGACCGAGGCCGTCCACAGCGGGTAGTCCGGGGCCGGCACGAGGACCTCGTCGCCGTCGTCGAGCAGCGCCTGCATCGACATCTGGATCAGCTCGGAGACGCCGTTGCCGAGGTAGACGTCCTCGACGGAGAGCTCGATGCCCTTGGTCTCGTAGTGCTGGACGACCGCGCGCCGCGCGGAGAGCAGCCCCTTGGCGTCGCCGTAGCCGTGGGCGTCGCCGACGTTGCGCAGCATGTCCTCGAGGATCTCCGGCGGGCACTCGAACCCGAAGATCGCCGGATTGCCGGTGTTCAGCTTGAGGATGCGCTCCCCTGCCGCCTCCAGCCGCATGGCCTCCTCGAGCACCGGGCCACGGATTTCGTAGCAGACATTGGCGAGCTTCGTTGACTGGATCACCTGCATGACGGCCACCTTAAGGGCGCCGCCCGCCCGGCGCTCGGGCATTACGACCCCACTTCCGGCCCCCACCGGGCGCACTCCGGGCGCGGATCAGCCCGCCGGGGTGCGCCGCACCGAGCGGCCCGCGAGGACGTCCGTCCGGCGCCCGTCTTTCATCACAAAGCGACCGTCGATGAGGACAAAAGGAATGCCGGTCGGAAGCGCCCTCGGGGCTTCGAAAGTGGAGCCGGCGGCTACGGTTTCCGGATCGAAGAGCACGAGGTCGGCGCGGTGTCCCTCCCGTACGAGACCCCGGTCGGGCAGCCTCAGACGGGCCGCAGGACGGGACGTGAGATGCGCCACGCTCTCCTCCAGAGAGAGCACACCCAGCTCGCGCGCATACCGGCCGAGGTAGTGCGGGAACGTTCCGTAGGCGCGCGGATGCGGCTTGGCGCCGTGCAGAATGCCGTCGCTGCCGCCCGTGTGGACCCGGTGCCGCATGATCGCCCGGACGTTCTCCTCGTGACCGACGTGCTGCAGGATCGCCGTCCCCAGCCGGTCCTCGCGGAGCAGCCGACGGGCCGTCGTCCACGGCTCCTCACCGCGCTCACGCGCGGACGCGGCGACGCTCTTCCCGACGTGACCGGCGAGGTGCGGGCGGGCCACGCCGGAGATCTCGATCGTCTCCCAGTCGATCGGCACACCGTGACAGCCGTCCGCGCCCTCCACCTCCATCGCGTGCCGGATCCGGGCCGCGGTCCCGTCGTCCGCCAGCCGCGCCAGCACGGCCTCCGGCCCGCCCTCGCCCGCCCAGCTCGGCAGCATGGCGGCGAGCGTCGTGCAGCCCGGGGTGTACGGGTACGTGTCCAGCGAAATGTCCGCGCCCTCGGCGAGGGCCGCGTCGAGCAGCGCCAGCAGCTCCGCGGCACGCCCCTTGTTCACCTCGAAGTTGAGTGTGGCGTGCGCCAGATGCAGGGCGCACCCGGCGGTGCGGGTGACGTCGATCATCTCGGCGTACGCGGCGAGGGCGCCCGCGCCGTACGAACGGTGATGGGGGCAGTAGTAGCCGCCGTACCGGGCCACCACCCGGCACAGCGCGGTCAGTTCGGCATCGGTGGCGTACATGCCCGGGGTGTACGTGAGCCCGGACGACAGGCCCACGGCGCCCTGTTCGAGGCCCTCGGCGACGAGCGCCTGCATGCGGGCGGTCTCGTCCGCGGTGGCCGGCCGGTCCTCCCAGCCGACGACCAGCATCCGGACGGTGCCCTGCGGGACGAGGTACGCGGCGTTGACCGCGATACCGGCGTCCAGGCGGTCGAGGTACTCGCCGACCGTGCGCCAGGTGAAGTCGGCGTCCTCGCCCGTGCCGTTCCAGCCGGCGATCTGGGCGCGGACCTGGGCGAGGGTGCGGTCGTCCACGGGGGCGTAGGACAGGCCGTCCTGGCCGACGACTTCGAGGGTGACGCCTTGTGCGGCCTTCGCCTCGTGGGAGGGGTCGGTGAGGAGGGCCAGGTCGCTGTGGGCGTGCATGTCGATGAAGCCGGGCGCTAGCGCTAGGCCTGTGGCGTCTATGGTGCGGCGCCCTGACGGGCGGGGGTCTTTGCCCTCGCGGGCGATTGCCGCGATGTGGCCATCGCGGATGGCCACATCGGCCCGGTACGACGGGCCGCCCGTGCCGTCGATGACGCGGGCGTTGCGGAGGACTGTGTCCATGCGTTGCCTCTCGGGTGCGGGCCGGTGGTGGTTGCTCGCGCAGTTCCCCGCGCCCCTTACGGGGCACGGCTACGGGGCACGGCTGGCGCGGCCCTCAGAAGAACGTCCGCACGAAATCCGTCACCGTGCCGTTCTCCTCCACCACGGGGATCAACTGCCACTTGTCGAACGTCGTGCACGGGTGCGACAGCCCGAGGCCCACCCAGTCGCCGACCTCCAGGTCCGTGCCCTGCTCAAGGGCGACGAAGGCGTGTTGGTCCGCCAGGGCAGTGATCGTCATTCCTTCCGCGGGCCGTACCGCCCCGGTCCGTGCCGAGCGGACGACCTGGACCTCCGGCAGGCCGAGGTCGTACGGCGCATCCCGCTTGCCGGCGTTGAGGAACGCCTTGCCCGGCTCCGGGCGGGAGACGACCTGCGTCCACAGCCGGAATGCCGCCTGCAACTCACCCTCGCCCGTAAGCCGGTTGAACGGCGTCTTCTTGCGGTACTGCCCGTCGTCATGCGTGATGTACGCCCCCGACCGCAGCAGCTTCAGCACCGGTGCCGACAGGGCCGGCAGTTCCGCGAAGGCCTCGCCCACCGCGTCGAACCACGCGCTGCCGCCCGCGCTGACGACGATCTCCTCGACGCCCGCGAAGCGGCCCGCCTTGTCGAAGGCGGCCGCCAGGGCGACGAGCCGGCGCAGCCAGGCGCCGACGCGCTCGGCGTTCGCGTCCGGGACCTCGGCCTCGTAGCAGGCGACGCCCACCAGCCGCAGGGTGTCCGTGGCCGCGACCGCGTCCGCGACGACCTTGCACTCCACCTCCGTACGGGCGCCCGTACGGCCGCCCTGCACGCCGAGTTCGACGACGACGTCGAGCGGGCGGGCGAATTCGCCGGTGCGCAGCGCCGCGTCCATCAGCTCGACGCCGCGCAGCGAGTCGACGTACAGGACCAGCCGGAAGTCCGGGTCGGCGGTCAGCTCGCCCGCGAGCCAGCGCAGCGCCGCCGCGTCCACGACCTCGTTGGCGAGGAAGATCCGTCGGATCCCGAAGGCCCGGTAGACGCGCACCTGGGAGATCGTGGCGGCCGTGATGCCCCACGCGCCGTGCGCGATCTGGCGCTCGAAGAGCTGCGGTGCCATCGACGTCTTGCCGTGCGGGGCGAAGGCCAGGCCGTGCTCGGCGGACCAGCGTTCCATGACGCGCAGGTTGTGGTCGAGCGCCTCGGCGGAGAGGGCGAGTACGGGCGTGGTGAACCCGCCGGTGAACAGCGAGCGACGTTCGGCCGCCAGGTCGCCCACCGTGCGGCCCTCCGCGTCCGGCGGAAGTCCCTTGAAGCGGTGGTCGACGCGTTCCAGAGCCAGCCGGGCGACGGCGTCGGACATGAGGCCTCCTGTGCAGCGTGCAGCATGCAGTACGAGTGGCGTTGCAACATGTGCAACATCCGTTGCGTGTAGCGCTCGCCGCTGTCTAACATCCCCGCGAGCGCCGGGTCAACGGTGCTCACGGAAACGTGACGGACCGGTGGGAGGGGCCATGAGCGGAGCCACAACCGACGTCGTGTACGACGTCGTCTGCCTCGGTGAATCCCTCGTCGCCTTCCGGCCCGTGCGCCCCGGCCCCCTCGCGGACGTCCCCGCCTTCGAACGCGGCATCGGCGGCGCCGAGTCCAACGTGGCCTGCGCACTCGCCCGTTGCGGGCACCGCACCCGCTGGATCGGACGTGTCGGCACGGACGGCTTCGGCACGCACCTGGTGGACGCTATCGCCGCCCACGGGGTCGACGTCTCCGCCGTCCAGCGCGACCCGGACCGCCCCACCGGCATCTACTTCCGCACGGCGGGGGAGCGCGCCACCACCCTGCCCGTCGACCGCTCCCTCTCCGAAGTCGCCTACTACCGCGCCGGATCCGCCGCCTCCGCGATGTCCCCCGCGCTCGTACCGCGCGAAGCCGCCTGGTCCGGCCGCATCCTGCACCTCACCGGCATCACCGCGGCCCTCTCCGCCGACTGCCGCGACCTGCTCCGCCACCTGACGGCCCCCGCCCCCGGCCGCCCACTGCTCTCCTTCGACGTCAACTACCGCGCGAGCCTCTGGCAACACAGTCGCCCCACCCTCCTCGCCGACCTCGCCCGCCGCTGCGACCTCGTCTTCGTCGGCGAGGACGAGGCCGAGGCGGCGTGGGGCCTGCGCGGCGCCGCCGCCATCCGGTCCGCCCTCCCGGAACCCGGCCTCCTGGTCGTCAAGCACGGGGCACAGGGGGCAACGGCCTTCGCGCGGGACGGTGAGGCCCTCACCGTCCCCGCCCCCGCCGTCGACGTCGTCGCCCCCGTGGGCGCCGGCGACGCCTTCGCCGCCGGGTTCCTCTCCGCCACCCTGCGCGGACTCCCGCTCCCCGCACGGCTGCGCCACGGCCACCTCACGGCCGCCGCCGCCCTCACCGTCCCCGGCGACCTCGGCGAACCCCCGGCCCGTGAACAGGCCGACCGGCTCGCCGCGCTGGACGACACCGCCTGGAACGCCCTCCGCATAGACCGCGACACCAACCGCGACATGGAAAGCACCGCATGAGCCAGACCGTCGACCGCGCCCTCACCATCCTGCCCCTGCTCGCCGAGGGCCCCGCCAACCTGGAGCAGGTCGCGCAGCGGCTCGGCGTCCACAAGTCGACCGCACTGCGCCTGCTGCGCACCCTGCACGCCCACGGCATGGTCCACCGGCAGCAGGACCAGCGCTACCGGCTCGGCGCCCGCCTGTTCGCGCTCGCCCAGCAGGCCGCCGAGGGTCTGGACATCCGCGAGACCGCCCACCCGCACCTCGTCGCACTCAACGAACTGTGCGGCCACACCGTCCACCTGGCGGTCCACGAGGAGGGCGAGGTCGTCTACATCGACAAGATCGAGAGCCGCTACCCGGTGCGGATGTACTCCCGCATCGGCAAGCCCGTCGCCATCACCGTCGCCGCCGTCGCCAAACTGCTGCTGGCCGGCCTGCCCGAGCCCGAGCGACGGGCCGTCGCCGAACGCCTCGACTACCCCGCCTACACGCCCCGTTCGACCCCGAACGCCGCCGCCTTCCTCAGGGAGCTGGCCGTCGTTCGCGAACAGGGCTGGGCCACCGACTTCGGCGGCCACGAGGAGTCCATCAACTGCATCGGCGCCCCCGTCCACGGCGTGGACGGGCGCGTCGTCGCGGCCTGTTCGATATCCGCACCTAATGTCGTCGTCACCGCCGACGAACTCCTCGCCCTGCTCCCGCTGGTGCGCCGCACTGCGGAAGCGATCAGCGCGGACCACTCAGGACGAACCCCCGTATGAACCCCCGTATGAACCCTCATATGAAGGTGAACCGATGACCGTCAAGATCGCCGTGACCCCGACCGGCCACGCCACCCCGCCCGCCAAGTTCTCGCACGGCGTGCGCAAGGGCAACATCCTCCAGGTGGCCGGCCAGGTCGGCTTCCTGCCCACCAAGAACGGCGAGCCCCCCGTCGTCGCAGGCCCCACCCTCCGCGAACAGACCCTCCAGACACTCGCCAACGTCCAGGCCGTCCTGGAGGCGGGCGGCGCGAGCTGGGAGGACGTGGTGATGCTGCGCGTCTACCTCACCGACACCGCCCACTTCGCCGAGATGAACGCGATCTACGACGACCACTTCGCCTCCCTCCAGGGCCCGCCCGCCGCACGCACGACCGTCTACGTCGGCCTGCCCAAGGGCCTGCTCATCGAGATCGACGCCCTCGCCGTCCTGGGCTGAGGCGTGCCGTGCTGCTCGCGATAGCCGCGCTGGGCGTCGCACTGCTCCTCTTCCTGATCATCAGGGTCAGACTCCAGCCGTTCGTGGCCCTGCTCGTCGTCTCGATCGCGGTGGGGCTCGCGTCAGGCCTGACCGTCACCCAACTCTTCGGCACCGTCCAGAAGTCGGACGCCGTCCCGCTGCTCGAAGCGGGCATGGGCGGCACGCTCGGCCACGTCGCCGTCATCATCGGACTCGGCACCATGCTGGGCTCGGTCCTGGAGGCCTCGGGCGGCGCCCGGGCGCTGGCCGGGCGCCTGCTGGCCTTGTTCGGTGAGCGGCGCGCACCGCTCGCCATGGGCCTGACCGGGTTGCTGTTCGGCATCCCGGTCTTCTTCGACGTGGGCATCTTCGTCCTGGCCCCGGTGGTGTACGCCACGGCCAGGCGCGGAGGCGGATCGATCCTGCGCTACGCACTGCCGATGCTGGCCGGCCTGTCCATGACCCACGCCTTCCTCCCGCCCCACCCCGGCCCGGTCGCGGCGGCGGGCCTGCTGCACGTGGACCTGGGCTGGGTGATCCTGATGGGCGCTCTGACCGGCATACCGGCAGTGCTGGCGGCATGGGCGTACGCGGCGTGGATAGCGCGCCGCGTGCACGTCCCGATACCGGAGGAAGCGCCGTCGGAGGAATCCCCACCACAGGAACAACCAGTACCGCTGTCAACGCTGTTGACGGTGATAGGCACCCCGCTGCTCCTCATCCTCCTCGCGACGTTCTCCTCGGTGACCCTGGCCCCCGGCACGGCCCGCTCGGTGCTGGAGTTCTTCGGCCACCCCTTCATGGCGCTGACGATTGCGCTGTTCCTCGCCTACTGGCTGCTGGGCATCCGGCGCGGCTGGTCGCGCGCGTCGCTGGAGGCCCTGTCGACGGCCTCGCTCAAGCCCGTCGGCAACATCCTGCTGGTCGTGGGCGCGGGCGGGATCTTCGGCGCGGTGCTGAAAGCGGGCGGCGTGGCCCAGGCGGTGGCGGATCTGTGCGACACCGCGGGCCTGCCGGTGCTGGTGCTGGCGTGGCTGCTGTCGGCCGCGCTGCGGGTGGCGCAGGGCTCGGCGACGGTGGCCATCGTGACGACGGCGGGCATCGTGGCCCCGGTGCTGGAGGCGGCCCATCCCTCGCAGGCGCAGGCGGCCTTGGTGATCGTGGCGATCTCGGCGGGCTCGGTCTTCGCCTCGCACGTGAACGACGGGGGCTTCTGGATGGTGGCCAAGTACTTCGACATCCCGGAGCGGGACACGTTGGTGTCGTGGACGGTGCTGGAGTCGGTGCTGTCGGTGGCGGGGTTCGGGGCGGCGGGGGTGCTGAGCGTGGTGGTGTGACGGAACGGGTGCTTCCGGTGACAGAAACCATGAATTCGCACGCCTCGAATTCATGGTTTCTGTCACCGGAAGCGCTGACTCGCCTATGACAAGGGCGTGTTGACAAAATGGAACGCATCGCCTCACCATCTGGACCAGGTCCGGCCAGTCACTGCAACACCGCACGGCACTGCCGATAGCTGGGAAGCCGTATGAAGATCCTGCCCAGATACGTTGTACGCAGCCGCTCCCCGCGCGGGGGCCCCACGTACAACACGCTGGACGGGACCACGGTGTACGGGATGGTGGTCCAGGCCGGGACCGTGACGGTCGGCGTCCCGCCGTCAACTCTCCAGGCCACGCTGGACGATGCTGCGGGACGGCTCGCCGACTCGCTCCGCAAGCAGTGGCGGAGCGAGGAGCAGCGGTGGAGGGTGCAGGATCCGATCCCGTTGCCGGTGCGGTGGCAGGCGGCGCCGGACGAGTTGACGGACCACTGGTCCAACGTGTGCCGTTGCCCGGCGGGGCACGACGTTCCCCGCCCGGTGTCCCTGGCCGGTCGGCTCGACGAGATCGTGGACGTCTACCGGCGGGTGCCGTCCGGGCGGCTGGTGGTGCTGGGCCGGGCGGGGTCGGGGAAGTCCATCCTGACCGTGCGGTTCGCCCTGGATCTGCTGGGGCCTCCCGGCACGTCGGTCACCGTCGTGCCGGTGATCTTCAGCCTCGGGTCGTGGAATCCGGTTCGCCCGCTGGGGGAGTGGCTGGCCGCCCGGCTGGAGCGGGACCATCCCGGTCTGGCGGCAGCCGCCGGTCCCGGCCCGTCGTCACTGGCCGGCGCGTTGGTCGACAACGACCGGATCCTGCCCGTCCTGGACGGGTTCGACGAGATCGCCGACGGGTTGCACAGGCCCGCGCTGGAAGCCCTCAACACCACTGCCATGCCACTGCTGTTGACCAGCCGACGCACCGAGTACGCGGCCGCCGTGACGGGGACGGACGTCCTGACCTCGGCCGCGGCCGTCGAGTTGAGCGATCTGTCCCTGGCCGATCTGGAGGACTACCTGCCGCGTACGACGCGCAAGGCAAGCGCGGGGGTGACTGCGTGGGATCCCGTCCTGGGGCAGCTGCGCGACCATCCCGAGAACCCGGCGAGCGAACGGCTTGCGACGGTGCTGAGGACTCCGCTGATGGTCACGCTCGCCCGCACCAGCTACAGCGACACCCCGGACCGGACCCCGGCCGACCTGCTGGACGCCGACCGGTTCGGTACGCCCCAGGCTCTTGAGGACCACCTCCTGGACAACTTCATCCCCACGGTCTACGGAGACCAGCCCCCTGAACGCCGTGAACGAGTCCTTCACTGGTTCGGCTACCTAGCCCGGCACCTGGAGCAGCTCGGCACCCGCGACCTCGCCTGGTGGCAACTGGGCACCACCATGGGCTACTTCTCGCGCATGCTGGTGGTCGGGCTGACGATCGGGCTCGCGTCGGCGCTCGCGGTCGGGGGCCTCGGCATTGAGGAGGGTCCCGCGCAAGTGCTCGTGGACGCGCTGGTGAACGGGACGGCGATGACGCTGGTCTTCGGGCTCGTGCACGGATTCGTGCCGTGGCTCGCCACCAAGTTCAGGTTCGGCGGCGCGGTGCTCAAGCCGTCCCGTATGCAGGTACAGATCCGGGGCGGAATGGGAAGGATGCGTGAGGACTTCGCCCCCAGGCTGGTGAGCGGGCTCGGGATCGGACTCGTCTTCGGGGTCTTGTTCGGGCTCGCGCAGGGGGTCGCGGGGGTGTTCTGGTTCAAGTTCTTCGGGGGGCTGGTGCTCGTAGGGCCTTTCCTCCTGCTCTGGCTCGCGATCGGGATCGGGGCCGGGCTCGCGTTCGGAGTCGTTTACGGGGCCATGGCCGGGCTCGAGGTTCCCGTCGATATCAGGTCGTCCGTCAGCCCCTCCGAACTCTTGGCCACCAACTGCAGAACCGTGCTCGTCCAGTTGTCGGTGGCCGGGATCGTGTTCGGAAGCGTGTACGGGCTGGCGCGGGGGGTCGGGTTCGGGGAAGGACTCGTGCCCGGGCTTCTCAACGGCATCATCAGCGGGCTGGAGGTCGCGCTCGGCTACGGACTGAGCCTGACAGCCTGGGGGCGCTGGGTGGTCCTGGGGCGGATCGCCCTGCCGCTGGCAGGGCGACTGCCCTGGTCGGTGTGCGCCTTCCTGGAAGACGCTCACTGCCGCGGGGTGCTGCGCCAGGCCGGTGCCGTCCACCAGTTCCGGCACGCTCGGCTGCAGGACCGCCTGAGCGAGCGGCGGCCCGGATGACCGGGCCGCCGTGCTTGGTTCAGGCGGCGGAGGCGAAGGCATGCTCCAGGCGCGGGACGTAGTCCTCCAGGGACCGTGCCCAGCAGTAGCCGTTGTGGCCGCCGTTGCAGTTCGGAGCCCAGTTGGCGCCGTTGCCGTAGTCCACGTAGTAGGAGGGCATGCCGAGGGCGTCCATGTTGTCCTTGACGTGCTTGGACGCTCCTTCGAGCCAGAACTCCGGTTCGACGGGGTTGCCGTTGCCGTTGCCGACGTAGATCGAGACGCCGACGTCCTTGCCCTTCAACCTGTCCATGTGGCGGGAGGGGTCGACGTTGTTCCACATCCAGTCGGCGTTGAACACGGGGTAGGGCGAGCCGAAGAGGGCGTCGCTCGACACGGTCGGGCCGAACTTGCTGTTGCAGTCGCCGATGACGTTGCTGCAGAACGCACCGAGGCCGTTGGTCAGCGAGGCGACGACGGCCAGGCGCAGGTCCATGGAGTCCACGGACATGTCGATGTCACCGGAGAACGAGGCGGTCTGGCTGAAGAGTTCGGGGTGGGCCTGGGCGTAGTGGAAGGCACCGAACCCGCCCATCGAGATGCCCGCGACGGCCCGTCCCTTCTTGGTCGCGATCGTGCGGAGGTTGGCGTCGATGAAGGGGATGACCTGGTTGATATGGAAGGTCTCCCAGTTCTGCGCACCGGCAGCGGTGTCCTGGTCACGCCAGTTGGCGTACCAGCCCCGCCTCCCGCCGTCCGGGACAACCGTGATCATCGACTTGGCGTTGATCAGAGCTGGGAAGCCCTGGTTCTCCGGCTTGTCCGGCGAGCCGTGCAGGAAGTACAGCACCGGGTAGCGCTTGGCCGGATCGGCGTTGTAGTCGCTCGGCAGCATGATTCTGATGTGCTGCTCGCCGGCCACTTGGGGCGTGGTCACCGAGATGACGAAGTCGGTGGCGGTACCGGTCGTGGCACCGACCTGGGTGAGGCCGTAGCCGTCGGTGAAGACCGGTGGAGCCTCGGCTGCCTGCGCCGGGGCCGAGCCGGCTAATGGCGCGAGGATCAGCCCGAGGGCTGAGACGAGCACTGCGAGTTTTCTGATCACGCTGCGCCTCCTGAACGTCTCTGGGGACGTGAAGGAGGATAGGGCGGCCGGGCTAGCCCGTTGTGGGGCGGACCTCGAATCCGGTCAAGTCCTGCGGGGGTTCCTCGCTCACCTCGACCCGTTGCACATCGGCGCGGGTGGGACCGCGGTGCGCCCACCGCACCATGTGCTCCACGGCCTCGGCGGGCCCTTCGAAGACGGCCTCCACGGTCCCGTCGGACAGGTTGCGCACCCACCCGGCCACGCCGTGCGTCTGGGCTTCGCTGCGACAGGTGTCCCGGTAGAACACGCCCTGGACCAGGCCGGAGACGGTGACATGTTTGCGGATCATGTACGCAACTCTGCCCTCGTTTGCGCCCTGGGGCGACCTGCGTAGCGTGGAAGGGGTACGCGCTCGCACGCGACCTTGCAGGGAGTGTGAAACATGACCGCAATCAATCCGATTCCCTCGACCACGCCGTTGCCGCCGTTGCCGCCGGCTCCGTTGCCGCTCCCGCTGCCGGTCCCGCCGCTCTAGAACGACAGCAGTTCATCGCCGCCGAGTGCGGCGATGAACGCTTGCCAGGCGGCGGCCGGTACGAGGAGGGTCGCCCCGTGCGGGGCGGTTTTGCTGTCCCTTATGGGGACGGGGGCGGTGGGTATTCGGGGGGACGGGGCCCATTCGAGGCAGGAGTTGGGGTCTGCGCCGCTGCCGCTGTAACTGGATTTGATCCATGTGGTGCTCATGAGGGAAATTCCTTCAGAACGGATTCGATGAATGTTGCTGTCTCGCCCGGCGACAAGGCGTAGGACCTGAGGTGGTCGTAGGCCCTGTGGTACCGGTCGACGCTCTCCGGGTCTTCGAGCAACTCGACTGCATTGATGCTCTCTTCACAGGCAACCACAGTGCCGTCGCCCAACGTGAAGAGCGACAAGTGGCCACCGATGAGGCCATGTCCGCCGTGGGCGAAGGGGATGACCTGGAGCATGCTGGTCGGGGTGTCCACGTTCGAGATCAGAGCGCAAAGTTGCGCCCTCCAGATCTCAGGTCCGCCGATCGCTCGTCGCAGGACGGCCTCGTCCACAATATAGGAGACGTCCGGAGGCGGGTCGGCCTGCAGAAGGGCTTTACGGGCCATGCGTGATGCGACCCATTCTTCGATCTTTTCCTCTGTCCTCCTGGGGTCGTTGAGACGGAAGACGGTGCGGGCGTAGTCCTGTGTCTGGAGGAAGCTCGGCACGAAGCACCCTGCGTAATGCCGAATCACCCGGGCCCGGTCCTCCAGCTCCCGTCGCCGCTCGTACTTGTCCGGATGCGAAGACCGCAACGCCAGCGCATACAGCAGCTTGAACACCCCGTCCGTCCCGAACAACGCATCCAGCCGCTCCGCCAGCCCCGGCGGCGGCATGTGCTCCGCGATCTCGATCCGCGCCAGGTGGCTGCGGCTGTAGCGGACGACCTCTGCCAGTTTCTCCAGGCTCATCCCCGCCCGTTCGCGGTGGCGCCGCAGTTCCGCCCCGAACGCGTGCCGGGGTGACCGGTCCGGCTTCAGCTCACGTCCTCGTCGTGCCATGCGCAGCGGCCCCCTCGTCTCTCCCAAGGTCCCGGTCGGGACACAAACCCCCTTCCGGAGCGTACGGACCGGCCGCAACCCTGGTGGCACACCCATCAGTTGAACCCACGTACGAGGTACCCCCATGCCGTCGCCCGACGCCCCCGTTCCCCCGAAGTCGTCGCTCCAGCGCCGTCCCGTGCCCTGTGCGGAGTGCCGCCGCATCCGTGCGGCCTACCACGAGGCATCCCGCGACGGGAATCATGCCGCCGTCCGGTGGTGCATCGAGGAGATGGGAAGGCATCACCGTGCCGTCCACTGATGGCAGTGAAACCGGCCAAGTTCACCGACACTTGTGACCGGTTCATTGCCCCTCGGCCTCAACGGCCCCAACAATGCACACGTCAAAACGTGCTGCAGTTCGGACCGGAGAGGAACCACCCCCCATGAGACGACCTCTCGTTGGCGCACTGACCACTGTGCTCGTCGCCGGGTCGACCGTCGTCGGCCTCGGCGCCGGCACCGCCTCCGCTCAGGCGAAAGCCGTCGACTTCGCCGGCACCGTCGCGCTGAGCAACTGTTCCGGATCGGTGGTCCGGATGCCGAGTTCGGCGGACAACGACCCCGCCCTCGTCATGACCAACGGCCACTGCCTGGAGACGGGGATGCCGGACCCCGGCACCGTCATCACCGACCAGCCGTCGTCCCGCACGTTCAGCCTGCTGAACTCGTCCGCGGGCAAGGTCGCCACGCTGCAGGCGACGAAGGTCGCGTACTCGACGATGACCGACACCGACGTGACGTTCTACGAGCTGAACACGACCTACGCGCAGATCAAGCAGCAGTACGGGATCGACGCGCTGAGCCTGTCGCCCGACCACCCCGTCGCCGGCACCGCGATCAACGTCGTCTCCGGGTACTGGAAGAAGATCTACTCCTGCAACGTGGACGGTTTCGTGCACGAGCTGCACGAGGCCGGCTACGTCTGGAAGGACTCGCTGCGCTACACGTCCACGTGCAACGTCATAGGGGGCACCTCCGGCTCCCCGGTGATCGACTCGTCCACCGGCAAGGTGGTCGCGATCAACAACACCGGGAACGAGAACGGTGAGCAGTGCACGCTGAACAACCCGTGCGAGGTCGACGAGAACGGCAACGTCACCGTGCACCAGGGCACGAACTACGCCGAGGAGACCTACGGGATCACCAAGTGCTTCGGCACCGGCAACAAGCTGGACCTCTCGCTGCCGGGCTGCACGCTGCCGCAGCCGGGGACCGAAGAGGGTGACGACGCGGTGCGTTCCGCCGCGCACCACGCGTAGCGTCCGTTCACCATCCGTCCGCCCCGCTCACCGTCGGTGTGCGGGGCGGACCATTTCCTTCCCGCCCCTTGACTCCGGACAAATAAGGAGGAAACTGGCACTTACACCAGACAACCGGTGAGAGCCGCACCAATCGGTGAAGACGTTCATCGATCCGAGTGACCCCCATCTCGGCACACTGGCTAGGCCCCCGGAAGGGCACGCATCGAAGACTGGGCAGCCGGCGACGACTGGAGCTCAAGAAGCGGTGCGGAGCGCCGGGGGCTGAGCATGTCGGGACCCGGTCAGGACAGGCCGTGGACGTGCGGCCCGACCCCGTTGGACCAGGCGTTGCCCGCCGCGGCGTCCCAGTTGGTCGACCACGTCATGGCCCCGCGCAGGTCGGGATAGGTGTGCGGCGGCTTGAACGTGCCGCAGCCCGTCCCCTTCGTCAGGCAGTCCAGTGCCGCGTTGACCACCGACGGGTCCACGTAGCCGCTGCCCGCGCTGCGCGGCGAGGCCGGCACGCCCAGGCCGACCTGGGACGGTGCGAGGCCGCCTTCCAGCTGGGTGCAGGCCAGGGCGGTGAGGAAGTCGACCGAGCCCTGTGCGTAGACCTGTCCGTCGCAGCCGTTCATGGAACCGCTGTTGTAGAACTGCGTGTTGACGACGGTCAGGATGTCCTTGATGTTGAGCGCGGTCTGGAAGTAGGCGGAGGACGTCGACTGCATGTCGATCGTCTGCGGCGCCATGGTGATGACCAGCTTGCCGCCCGCCTTTGCCGACAGGGAGCGCAGCGCCTGACTCATGTACGTGGGGTTGAGGCCGTTCTCCAGGTCGATGTCCACGCCGTTGAAGCCGTACTTCTGCATGAGGGCGTAGGCGCTGCCGGCGAAGTTTTCCGCGGAGGCCGAGTCGTTGATCGACACCGAGCCCTTCTCCCCGCCGACGGAGAGGATCACGGACTTGCCTGCCGCCTGCTTGGCGGCGATGTCCGCCTTGAACTGTGCGTCGCTGTACTTCAGGGCGGGGTCGAGGGTGAAGTCGACGGCGCCGGGTGTGGTGGTGGCGTCCGCGAAGGCGACGGCGATGATGTCGTACTGGTCCTGTACGTCGCTGATCTTCTGGACGGTGGCGCCGTTGTCGAAGTTCTGCCAGTACCCGGTGACCGCGTGCTTCGGGACGTTGCCCGGGTTGCCGCCGCTGCTCGCTGAGGTCGTGGCCGAGACCTGCGCGGACTTCGCCGACTCGCCCGTCGCGTTGGTCGCGCTGACCTGGAAGGTGTACGCGGTGGAGGGCGTCAGGCCGGTCACCACGGCCGAAGTGCCGGTCGCCGACCGGACCTTGGTGCCGCCCTGGTAGACGTTGTAGCCGGTGGCGCGGGCCGCCGGGTTCCAGGACAGGGCCACGGACGACGAGGTCACCGTCCCGGCCGTCAGCCCGCCGGGGGCGTCCGGCACCGGGTCGCCGGGGTCGCCGCCGCCGGGGCCGGTGAGGGTGATGTCGTCGGCGAAGTAGGGCGGTTGGCCGTACCAGCCGTGGGTGTAGACGGTGACGGTCGTCGTGTTCGGGCCCGTGGTGAAGCTCGTGGTCAGCTGTTGCCAGCTGCTCGCGCTCGGGGTCCAGGTCGAGACGTCCGTGGTGCCGGTGCCGCTCGCGCCGAGGTAGACGTACGAGCCCTGGACCCAGGCGCCCAGCGTGTACGAGGAGTTGGGCCGGACGCTCACGGTCTGCGAGCACTGGGCGTCGTCGGAGCCGGCGGGCGTGGCCTTGAGGGCGGCCGAGCCGCTGTGCACGGGGGCGGAGGTGGTGGTTCCGCTGCCGCCGGTACAGGACCAGCCGTCCATCCCCGACTCGAAGCCCGGGTTCTTGACGAGGTTGGTGCCGTCCGCGTGGGCCGCAGTGCCGGCGGCGCTCAGGCCTGCGGTGCCCAGGGTCAGGGCGGCGAGGAGGCCGGCGGAGCGACGGCCTCCTCTTCTGTTGCTGCTTCCGTGTCTGGTTATGACGCGCACTACTGCCTCCGGTGGGAAGGGAGTTGGAGCGGTTATGGGGGGTATCGGGGGGTAGGGATGTGCAGGAACGGTGGCCACCGTTAGCGCGTGAGGATGGTCTAGTCCAATCCGTTCGTCAAGGGTTTCGGGGAACGGTTCTCAGCCGCTCCCAACACGGATAAAGTGCGGAGGCACCACAGCACCACAAGCCCCCGCGGCCGGAGTGAACGGGGAAGCAGACGTGCCGATTGCGATAGCGGTCACCGGTTCCGACCTGGTGCTGCCCGCGCCGGACGGCCCCGCTCCCACCGCTGCCGTCCTCCAGCCGCCGCAGGCACAGCCGTTGGAGGCGGCCGTCGCCGAGGCGGGTGCGCTGCTGGAGCAGTGCGGCCATCTCGTCGTGCCCTACCCGGACTCGCTGGACGCCGCCCACGTGCGGCGGCTGCACGCCGTGCGCGCGCTGCTGGAGAGCGACCGCGTCGCGCTTCTGCCCGTCGCCCTGCCGCCGCTCGCCGTCGCTGTACTGGCCCGGCAGTTACGGCAGTTGTCGGCCTCCGACCTGAGCCCCGGAGTGCTCGCCTCCGCCGTCCGGCTGCTCGCCCACTACATCCACACGGGCGCCGAGCTCGCGGGCACCGGCGGCATCGCCCGCCTCGACCGGGTGGACGTCGGGCTCGGCAGCCACCTCGCCGCCCTGCTGCCCGGCACCCGGTTCTGTGCGCTCGTCCACCCCGTACCGGCGCTGCTGCGCACCGGCGGCGCCGCCGGGCGGGCGGCCGTGCCCGAGGGGCCGGGCTTCGTCACCTCCCTGACCGTCGCCCGCAGCAGGCCGTGCCGGGAGGGGGACTGGGTCACCGGCACCCTTGCGCCCGCCTGGAAGGTGCGCGGCGTGCAGGAGATCCATCCGCTGCCCGCGGAGTCCCGGCGCTGGTGGGGTACGCAGCGGGCCGTGGAGTTCGCCGCTGCGATTCCCGACCCCTCGGTGCTCTACCAGCTCGTCTCCTCCGTGCGGCGGGAGGAGTGCCACTGGTGCGGGCGCGAACTCATCGGCGACCGCTGCGGGTTCTGCAACGCGCCCCTCGCGCGCGCCGGGAGCACCCCCGCCATCGGGCCGCCACCGTCCGCCCGTGCCCGTACCGCCGTCGTCGCCGCCGCTCCGAACAGCCGCTGAACGAGCTGAACGAGGTTCGCCGTCCCCATGAATTCACGCCAGCGCCGCGGGATCGTCCTGCTGCTCCTGTCGGTCCTCTGCGCAGCGGGCGCCTTCGCCGGGGTGTTCGTCGTCGTCCACGACGCCGACTCCAAGGTGGGCCCGGAGGTCACCGCCTACCGGCTGAAGTCCGACGTCCCCGCCTACCGGACGCTCGACGGCGGCGAGTTCGAGCGGATCTCGATGCCGCGGCGCTGGCTGCCGGTCACGGCCGTCACCGACCTCGACGACGTCAACGGGAAGATCGCCGTCACACCCCTGCGGCGCGGCTCGCTGCTGCAGAGCGACATGATCGTGGCGCGGCCCGCGCTGAGCCCGGGGCAGCAGGAGATCGCCATCATGATCGATGCGGCGACGGGCGTCGCCGGGAAGATCAACCCCGGGGCGCGGGTCAACATCTACGCCACCTTCGACGGCAAGGACCAGGGGCAGGGCGCCAAGCCCGTATCCAAGGTCATCGTCAGCGGCGCCCGGGTCATGGACGTCGGCAAGCTCACCCCCCTCGACCGGGACCGCGACAGCGGCGGCGGGGCGACGGTCCGCCGGGCCGGCGACGCCGTGCCGATCACCTTCGCGCTCGACACCAAGGACGCACAACGCGTCGCCTACGCCGAGTCGTTCGCCTCCCACGTCCGCCTCGCCCTCGTCGCGCCCGGCGGCGACGACGGCGTCGGCAGCGGCGACCGCACCTACACCCTCGACGGCGACAAGTAGAGGCAGGGCCACGGTGACGATCCGAATCCTCCCCGCCATCGGCGACCCGGAGACCGCGCGGTCCGTCTGCGGACTGCTCGGACAACTGCCCGGCGTGGAACCGCTGCACACCGCCGCCGACTCGACGCGCCTGCTGGACACGCTCGCCGCGCTGGCGGCGGCCTCGGTGCGGGAACTGCCCGAGGTCGTCCTCGTCCACGAGCGCATCGGACCCGTGCCCGCCCTCGAACTCGTCCGCGAGATCGCCCTCCGCTTCCCCGCCACGGGCGTCGTCCTGGTCGCGGCCGACGCCGGACCGGCGCTGTACGCGGCCGCCATGGACTGCGGGGCGCGGGGCCTGGCCGCGCTGCCGCCGACGTACGACGAACTGGGGGCGCGGGTACAGGCCGCCGCGCACTGGGCGACCGGGGTGCGGCAGCACCTGGGCGGCAGCCCGCCCGCGTACTCCGCGGGCGGCGGCTCCGCCGGCGGGCGGCTCGTCGCCGTCGTCGGGTCCAAGGGCGGCGTCGGGACGACCGTGACCGCCGTCCAGCTCGCCCTCGCCGCGTGCGCCGCCGGGCGCAGCGTGGCCCTGGCCGACCTGGACCTGCAGTCCGGCGACGTCGCCTCGTACCTCGACGTCCAATTCCGCCGCTCCGTCGCCGACTTGGCGGGCATCGCCGACATCTCGCCGCAGGTCCTGCAGGACGCGGTCTTCCCCCACCCCACCGGGCTGGGCCTGCTGCTCGCCCCCGCGGAGGGGGAGCGCGGCGAGGAGGTCGGCGACCACGCGGCACGGCAGATCGCGGCGGCGCTGCGCAGCCGGTACGAGGTCGTCGTCGTGGACTGCGGCACGCAGATCACCGCGGCGGGTGCCGCGGTGATCGAGACGGCGGACCTGGCGCTGCTGGTCACCACGCCGGACGTGGTGTCCGTGCGGGCCGCCAAGCGGATGGTGCGGCTGTGGGAGCGGCTGCAGATCCGGAAGGCGGAGGAGACGACGACGGTGGTCAACCGCTATGCGCGGCACGCGGAGATCCAGCCGCCGCTGGTGGCCCGCACGACGGGCACGGCCACGGCACGGACGACCGTCCCCGCCGCCTTCCGCGAACTGCGGGGCGTCGTGGACTCGGGCCGGATGCAGGACCTCGACCCGAGGTCCGGGGTGCGGCAGGCGCTGTGGGCGCTGGCGGGTGAACTGGGCCTGGCGGCACCGGTGTCGCATGCGCGACGGCCTGCACGCCGCGCCCTGGGGAGCGGCGGCGGTACGGGGCCGGACCAGCTGCTGCCGGTGCCGGCGACCCCGCCGCTGAACCGCTTCCGGCGGCGCGGGGGCGGCGACCGGGGCCAGCTCGCCGTGGAGTTCGCGGGCCTGCTGCCGCTGATCCTGGTGGCGCTGGCGGTGGTGTGGCAGTGCGTGCTGGTCGGCTACGCGTATTCCCTTGCGGGGCATGCGGCGGACCGGGGGGCGCGGGCGGGGGCGGTGGGGCGCGACTGCGCCGCGGAGGCGAGGGCGGATCTGCCGGGGGGGTGGACGGCGAGCCCGCGGTGCGGGGCGAGCCCTGACGGGGAGGTTGTTGCGGACGTCGCGCTGAAGGTGCCGGTGCTGGTGCCGGGGATGGTGGACTGGCCGTGGCAGGTGCGGAGTTCGGCGGGCGCGGTGAGGGAGGACTGACGGTGGTTTTCTCTGCCCCTGACCCGCCCCTTCCCGCAACCGGGGCCCGGGGGCGAAACCCCCGGGACGCCCGGTACCGGGTTACTTCTTGTCCCCGCCCTTGCCCTTGTCCTTGTC
>NZ_JBSFWU010000047.1:0-56429 GCF_053594995.1 Streptomyces sp. NPDC002536 | reverse complement strand
GCCCCTGACGGGGCGCAAAATCAGCCCGTCCGGCGTTTGAGGACGAGCGGCGGAGCCGCGACAAGGGGGTCTGGGGCGCAGCCCCAGGAAACGGCGAAAGGGCGGGACCGGGGCACCCCTCACTGCAGCGGCACCAACGTCCCCCCGCCCGCCAGCCGCGCAGCAAGCTTGGCTTGGGCCCCCTGCTGGGCCGGCACGGCCAACAATGACCCCTGGGCGGAGCCATGCACACCCCCCGTCGCGGTGAGCGACACCACGTCCCCGCCACCGGCCGCCGCCAGCGCGTACCAGGTGCCCCCGTGCGACTTCCACAGCACCCCGGCCAGCACCCGCGGCTCCCGCGCCCCGCACACCGGCGAGCCCTCCGCGCGGGCGACGACCGTCGCCGGGGCGGACGGTGCCCGGAAGTCCGCCAGGACCCTGCTCCCCGTGCCCCGCCACGTCTCCGCCCGGGTGCACGACCACTCCGCACTCCCGGCCCCGCCGGGCAACGGCTGGGCCGCGAACTGCCACACGTTCACCGACCGCACCCCCTGCCCGCGCACCGTCGCCAGACGGCAGGCTGCGTGGGCCCACTCGCCGCGCGACTGCGCGCTGTCGACGTCGTGCGGCCCGGTCGAGGGGGCGGGGCTGCCCGTGGTCAGCCGGGCGGGGACGAGCTCGCCGAGGTCGGTCACCGTGCGGCCGCCCAGCTGCAGCGCGGGCCAGCTCCGGCAGTCGTCCGGCGTCGTCCCGGCGGCGAGCGGGCTGCGCACCGCGTCGGTCACCCCGTCCCCGTCCCGGTGCAGCGGCTGCCCCGCATCGTCCTGCTTCAGCAGGTCCCGCACGGACGCGTCGCCGGCGCCACCGCCCACCCAAGGGGCCGTCAGATAGCGGACGTTGCCGTCGGTGCGCCCGAGCACCACCGCCGTCGCGGAGTCCTCGTCCGCCGCGTCCGTCCGCGCGAGGTCCAGCGCTGCGCCCCCGCCGTCCCCGCCCTTGGACTCCGCGTAGCGCACCACGCGCAGCCCGTCGTAGAGCAGTACGACCGTCGCCGCGTCGGCATCCCCCGCGAAGAGCAGCTGCGGCGGCCCCGCCGCGGGCCCGGCCGCGGTGCCCGGGGTCGCCGTGACCTGCACCGAGCTGCCCGGCCGCGCCCACACGGCGAGGGCGCGGCGGAGCAGGGCCGTGTCGCCGGTGCGGTTGCCGCGGGCGGGCCAGGCCGCGAAGCCGGGGCGGTCGGCGTTCTTCCAGGCGGTGGGGGAGACCCGGGTCAGCTTCGCGGGGTCCAGGGCCTGCTGGGCGGCCGCGTTCTGCGCGTACGGCGGCGCCGCCGGGCCGTCCTCGCCCCACCCGCCCGTCGGCAGGCCGATCAGCGTCCCGCACACGACGAACGCCGCGGCCGCCGCGAGGGCGGCCCGGGCGTGCTGGCGGCGGCGCATCAGGTCCGTGGGCCGGGCCTGCAGGGAGCAGGGGTCGAACTCGACGGACTCCAGCAGCGTGGCGTCCCGGCTGCCCGCCGGGAGCCGCACCCCGTCGGCCTCGGCCAGCGCCGCGCCGGGGTCGGCCACCCCGGCGGCCTTCAGCAGCCGCTGCACGTCGCGATCGGTGCGCGACTCCAGGGCGCGCAGCACGTACGCCGCCCGGCCGGGACCGGAGAGCGCCGCGAGGTCCTGGTCGAGGGCGAGCTCGTCGGCGCCGCCCGAGCGCGGGAACAGCCGCAGCCCCCACACCTGCGGCAGCAGCGGCGGCAGCCGGCCGGGACGCGGCAGCTGCCAGCGCCCGCGCGGCAGCCCGGCGTCCAGCGCCGCCCGCAGCACCCGCTGCCGCACGTACGCGTACCCCGGGTCGTCGCCGTCCCGCGGCCCGGGCACGGCCGCGGACGCCACTTCGGCGCCCCGGCTGCGCGGCAGCGCCCGCTGTACGAGGGCGTGCGCGGTGAGAACCCGCCGATTGCGGCCCAGGGAGGGCGGGAGCACCAGGTACCCGAGCCTCACCAGCCGCGGATAGTGCTCGATGAGCGCGGCCTCGGCCTGCTCGACGTCGACGACAGCGTGCTGCTCCACGTAGGTAGAACGAGTGAATGGTCGGATGGTCACTTGTTCCGTGCCCCGTCAGGGGCGCGGGGAACTGCGCGAGCAACCAGGAACAACCCGCACCCGAAGAACCGGCCGCCCCGCGCTAGGCGCGGTACCGCGCCCGAATCCGCTCCACGGCCTCGGCGGAGACGCCGAGGCCGTCCCGCACGTACCGCTCCACGTCCCCGTACCGGCGGGTCATCTCCTCCAGCGCCGTCGCCAGGTACACCGGCCGGACGCCCAGGATCGCGTCCGCGATCTCCGGGTCGCCGCCCGCCGCCGTGAAGCGGTCGATGACGGACCCGAAGGCGGCCTTCACGGCCGGGTTGACGGCGAGGTACTCGCGCTCGGCCGTCGCCTCGTCCGCGCCGAGCAGCAGCAGGATCACGGTGGTCGCCCAGCCCGTGCGGTCCTTCCCGGCCGTGCAGTGGAAGAGCAGCGGGCCGCAGTCCGGCTCGGCGAGCGCCGACAGCAGCGTGCCGTAGGCCCGGCAGGCGGACTCGGCCGTCACGAACGCGCGATAGGCCTCGCCGAGCAGCTTCTCCGCCTTGCCGCCGCCCAGGTACTGCTCGGCCACCGCGGGGCTGCCGAGGACGTCCTCCAGGCGGGCCGGCACCTGCTCGCCGCCGGTCACGGCCGTGGCGCCGTCCGCCATCACGTCGGCGACGATCAGCCGGGCCTCCGCCGGCAGCGCGTCGGGGCGCTCCGTCCGCTCGTTCTCGCTGCGCAGGTCGACGACCGTGTGGATGCCGAGGGCGGCGACGGCCGGGTCGGCCGCGGGGTCGAGCCGGTCCAGCTGGCCGGAGCGCAGGAGCAGGCCGGGGCGGACCGCGGAGTTGCCGGAGAGCGCGATACCCCCGAGATCGCGGAGGTTGATGATCGTGGAGGCATCGATCTGCTGCGGCATGGGGGGTGTCTCCCGTCTGGCTGAACCTTGTTCCCCCTCATTGTGAAGAAGGTCGCCGGAGTCCGCGACGGCGGGCCCCTGCGGGGCGCTCCTCACGTCATGACCCTCACGTCATGACGAAGTCCGCGTAGTCGAAGCCCGGGGCCACGACGCACGACACCAGTACCGGCTCGGTGCCCGCGGGCTCCGCCGCCTGCCACGCGCCGCCCGGGATCAGCACCTGCGGCCGCTCCCCGTGCTCGACGCCGGGGCCGAGGACCACCTCGGTGGCCCCCGCCTCGTCCGCGGCCTCGCCCGTGCCGCCCAGGAGCAGCCGCAGCGGGCCGCCGCGGTGCCACAGCCACATCTCGTCGGAGCGGACCTTGTGCCAGCGGGAGATCTCGCCGGGGTGGAGGAGGAAGTAGATGCCGGTCGCGAACGCCCGCGGTCCCTCGTACCCCTCGGGGTGCGCGGAGGCCGCGGTCTTCCAGGTCTCCCTGAACCACCCGCCCTCGACGTGCGGTTGGAGGCCGAGGAGGGTGACGAGTTCGGAGGGCTTGTCGGTGCTCTTGTCCGTCATGGCCCCAGCCTCCCACTCACCCGCCCCGGCAGGCGGCCCGAATCCGCCGGATGTCAGATGTGGGCCGGCGGCGCGTACTTGTAGCCCACGCGCCGGACGGTGACGATCGACGCGCGGTGCTCGGGGCCTATCTTGCGGCGCAGCCGGGCGACGTGGACGTCGACGGTGCGGCCGTCGCCCACGTGTCCGTAGCCCCACACGGTGGTCACCAACTGGTCGCGGGTGTGCACCCGGTGGGGGTGTGCCACGAGGTGGGCCAGCAGCTCGAACTCGAGGTAGGTGAGGTCCAGCAGCCGGCCCGCGATGCGGACCGTGCGGTCCTCGGGGTCGATGTGCACCAGCGCGTCGCCCTCGGTGACGGGCGCAGGTGCGGCGGGGGCGGCAGGTGCAGCAGGTGCGGCCGCGGTGGCCGGTACGGGCGTGGCGCCGGGGAGGCCCGCCTGGTCGGCCGGGACCAGGACCAGGTAGCCGATCATCGGCGGCTGCCCCGGCAGGGCAGGCAGGGTGTGCTGCGGTGCGGGCAGCCAGGTGGCCCCCGCCTGCAGCAGGTCGGCGACGGCGGCCGGCGGCGGCACCTCGCCCGGGGCCACGGCCCGCAGCCGGTGGCGGGGGGCGGACGCGTGCGGCGCGGTCAGGGTACGGAGGTTCGACATGGAGAGCTCAGCTCTTTCGCGCGAGGGACCGTCGAGAGGACGTGCACGTGCGCGGGCCGTTGGCCGGGTCCGGTCCCGGCGGCTGACTTCGACGAAGGGGTCAGCGGAAGGAGTGGGCCTGCGCGGAGGTCGCGCGACAACACACTCGGTCGAAGTCGTGATGCTGGCGGGAAGGCCAGAAGGGCTCAAGGTCGCTGCGACCCGTCGCGGTGTTCTGGAGGCTGGCCATGCCCCTATTGAAGCATGGCCGTCGCCCCTGCAGGAGCCCCTTTTCCGGGTCCTTTCCGGGCCCTCCCGCAGTTACCGCCGGACACCCCCTGCCCGGCGCCCGTCAGGCATCCGGGCCGGTCAGAGCGGCTGCACCCGCTTGCGCCAGACCAGCGGGGCCACGCATATCGCGCGGTCCGGGTCGCCGTCCCACTCGGCCGGCAGCCCGGCCTCCGTGAGCGCCGTCACGATCTCCCGCCCGACGGCGCCCGTCCCGCCGCCGTCCTCAGCACCGTCCTCCGCGCCATCCTCTGCGCCGCCCTTGTAGGCGCCGTACAGCAGCCACAGGCCGTGGCCCTCGGCGGCGCGCTCGGTGTGCTGGTAGTGGAAGAAGACGAAGCCGCGGTCGCCCTCGGCCGCCTCGCCGCGGATCTCCTCCAGGCCGCACTTGCTGCAGCAGGTGAAGTGCATGCGGGCCGTGATGCCGGCGGCGGCGAGCACGGCGAAGGCCGTCTCCAGCCGGTCCACGTCCGTCACCTCCGGCCAGCTCTTCTGCTCGGTCAGCTGCTCCTGCCACAGCCGCTCGACGATCACCCGGGCCGCGGCCGGGGACACGGGGGTGACGCCCTCGTCGTGGAAGTAGTCGGAGACGTCCTCGGCGACCTCCTCGGGAGAGTCGAAGCCGCACCGGATCAGCAGCCGGGCCTGCTCCTCGGCCTCCTCCAGCAGCTCGGGGTCGAGATCGTCCGCGCCCTCCCCGGGGGCGTCCTCCGACAGCTCCACCCGCTGCCACACGTGGCCGTCCGCCCACCCCTCGGCCTGCCCGGCCCAGGCCACGAAGACGGCCGTGACCTCCTCGGCGCTGCCCAGCCGCGCCCCGAAGTGCCGCTCCGGCGAGCCGTCGCGGTACTCCACCTCGTACGGCCCGTCCCCCTCGTGCCACGTCTGGATGTAGTGGTCGGCGCCGCCGCCGGTCCGCTCGGCCACCGCGAACCTGTCGCCCTCGCCGCCCAGCCGGCCGATCAGCCCGGCCAGCTGCTCGGCGGTGAGCGGCGAAAGCACCTCGCCGGGCTCGGTGTTGACGGTGATGGGCAGCATCGACGGACCCCCTCGCTCGAAGGGCCGCCCCGCGATCAGCGACCCGTTGCGAGCATCCTGACACCACCCACTGACAGCGGGGTCAGCTGGCCCCCGCTCCGGCGATCAAGGGGTAGTGGTCCGACAGGTCGGTGTAGGTGTACTGCTTGCCCCAGCTGGAGACGGTCCACGGCGCGGACTGCTCCTTGACCACGGTGTTCCGCCAGTTCGCGGGCCGGGCGTGGCCCTTGAAGTGGAGGACGTAGTCGAGGTCCTCGCGGGCGTCGGTGGGGTAGCGGAAGGAGGCGATCGAGTTCTCCTTCGTGTCGAAGGAGTACGGGTGCCCGGTGCGGGCGTCCGCGGCGACGAGGCCCGCGTCGTTCAGCATCGAGGCGTATTCGGGGCTGCGGGAGTCCACGTTGAGGTCGCCCGCGAGCATCACCTGCTCGTCCGCCGGGATCTTCTTGGCGTCGAGGAAGGCGCCGATCTGCCGGAACTGTTTGGCCCGCAGCGCCGCCGGCTCGCCCGTCTTGCAGCCGTTGTCGGTGGACTGTGTGTGCGTGCCCACGACATGCACCTTGGTGCCGTTCACATTCAGCACCACATAGGCGAATCCCTTGTTGGACCACCAGTCCGAGCCGCAGGCGTCGTTGTAGACGACCTGTTCCTTGCGGACGATCGGCCATTTGCTGAGCACCGCGACCCCGCCGTCCTCCGGAGTGGTGGTGGAGTAGTTGCCGCCGGTCGCGTCCCAGCCGTCCTTGCCCCGGCCGACGACCGGGGTCTGGTACGGATACTGCTCCGCCGCACGGGACTTGAGGGTGTCCGAGGCACCGTTGTCGAAGGCCTCCTGGAGGACGACGACGTCGTTCCCCCGGAAGAAGCCGGCAGCAGCTATCTCCTCGGCCCGGTGCTCCTGGCCCCAGTTGGGATAGAGATTCGTGGACATCAGGAAGGTGTTGTACGTGAGCACCTTCACCTGCGGTACGGCGGCCGCCTGTGCTGCCGGGGCGGGAAGGGCCGTGACGAGCGCGGCGGTGGCGGCGGTGAGCAGCGTGGCGGATCTGACGGTCTTCGTGGACGGCACTGTCTCTCCTTGAGGAAGGGGCGGGTGCGTGGCACGGGGGCCGGCTCCATCAAATCACGCTGCTTTACCCAAAGATGACTAGTAGTTTGCCTTGGGGAAACGGAAAGGGGAACCCTCATCCGTGAGCCGGGGAAGCAGAATCGCCCCGTGCGAACCCGCGCGTTCTCCCAGAGCCTGCGCACCCGGCTCGTGATCGCCTTCCTGGCCGTCTCCGCCCTCAGCGCGCTGATCACCGCCGTCCTGACCTTCCGCGAGGCCCGCGAGGCGATCCTGCAGCGCACCCAGACCACCGCCGTGCACGACCTGCGCACCCAGATCGACTCCCTCGCCCCCGCCCTGCCCTTCCCGCCCAGGCCGCAGGACCTGCAGAACTTCGCCCTCCAGCTCGACCGCGCCGGCGGCTCCCGCAACTGGCGCACCTCCGCCGCCTACGGCAACGGTCCCGCCGTCCCCGAACGCCTGCCCGGCGATGCCGGCGTCGTCACCGACGCCCTGCGCAGCGCGGTGCGCGACCGCAACGAACCGCTGTACCAGCGCGTCGAGCGGAACGGCGGCCCCTGGCTGACCATCGGCATGCCCGTCACCTTCACCGGCACCGGCCACAAGGCCTCCGGACTCGACGTCTACGCGGAGTTCTCGCTGGCCGACGAGCGCGGCGACATCGACTCCCTGGTCACCGCCGCCCAGGCCGGGGCCGTGCCCGCGCTGGCCCTGGCCGTCGTCCCCGCCCTGTTCGCCGCCCGCCGCGTGCTCCGGCCCGTACGGCGGCTGCGGCAGGCCGCCGAGAAGATCACCGGCGGCGCGCTCGACACCCGGCTGGAGGTGACCGGCACCGACGAACTCGCCGACCTCACCCGCACGTTCAACGCCATGGCCGCCGCCCTGGAGAAGGACGACGCCCGGCTGCGCCGCCTGGAGGCCGACTCCCGCCGCTTCGCCGCCGACGTCTCCCACGAGCTGCGCACCCCGCTCGCCGCCATGTCCGCCGTCACCGAGGTCCTCGACGAGGACGCCGCGCAGCTGCCGACCGACACCGCCGACGCGGTCCGGCTGATCAGCGGCGAGACGCGCAAACTCACCCGGCTGACCGAGGACTTGATGGAGGTCTCCCGCTTCGACGCCGGAGCCGCCGCCCTGCACCTGGACGAGGTCGACGTCGCCGTCGCCCTCCGCAAGACACTCCAGGCCCGCGGCTGGCAGGACCGGGTGACCGCGGACCTGCCCGAGGGGGTACGGGCCCGGTTCGACCCCAGGCGCATCGACGTCGTCGTCGCCAACCTCGTCGGCAACGCCCTGCGGCACGGCGGCCCGCCGGTCCGGCTGGCGGCGCGGGCGGAGGGCGGGCGCCTGCTGATCGACGTGAGCGACCGCGGCCCCGGCATCGACCCCGAGGTCCTGCCGCACGTCTTCGACCGCTTCTACAAGGCCGACGCCGCCCGCGTCCGCTCCGAGGGCAGCGGACTGGGCCTGGCCATCGCCATGGAGAACGTCCGGCTGCACGGCGGAACCCTCCGGGCGGTCAACAAGCCCGAGGGCGGCGCCGTGTTCACGGTCGACCTGCCGCTGCGGGAGGAGCCGTGACCCTTCGCCGCAGCGCGCTGCTCGCCCTGTGCCTGGGCGCCGTGTGCACGTTGCCGGGCTGCGGCATCGCCCCCACCGGCCTCGTCCGCGCCGGGGAGCCCGCGACCGGCATCCGGGAACCCGGCGGCACCTACACCACCGCCCGGATCTTCTTCCTCTCCCCGGTCGGCATCCAGGCCGTCTCCCGCCACGAGCGGACCCCGGCCGGCCCGCAGCGGGCCATGGACCTGCTGCTCGCCGGGCCCACCCCGGCGGAGCGGGCGCGCGGCCTGATCACCGAGGTGCCGGACACGATCGGCCCGTTGCGCGCGACCGCGGCCACCGGTGCGGTGGACGTCGATCTGCCCGTCCCCGTCTCGGAGTTGCAGCCGGCCGCCGTCAGCCAGATCGCCTGCACCGCCGCCCACTCCGCGGTGCCGGGCGGCCGCCCGGCCACCGAGGTCGACGTCCGGGTACACGAACAGGGCGGCCCGCCGTGGACGCTGCGCTGCAGCGACAGCGGCAACGCCTTCCCGGTGCTCTCCTCCGCCGGGTGACCGCCGGGTGACCGCTCAACTCGTGTGCCACTGGCGGGCGGCCGGGCCGTGGTGACTGCCGACGGCGCGGTCCAGGTTGGTGGCGGCGCTGATCAGCGCGAGGTGGGTGAACGCCTGGGGGAAGTTGCCGAGCGCCTCGCCCGCGGGCCCGATCTCCTCGGCGTAGAGCCCCAGATGATTGGCGTGCGTGATCATCTTTTCGAAGACGTAGCGTGCCTCGCCGACCCGCCCGGCGCGGGCCAGCGCCTCCACGTACCAGAACGAGCACAGGTTGAACGTGCCCTCCCCGCCGGTCAGTCCGTCGCTTCCGTCCGTCCGGTAGCGGTGCACCAGGCTGTCGCTGACGAGCTGCTCCTCGATGCTGCGCACCGTCGACAGGAACCGCGGGTCCTTGGGCCCGGCGAACTTCACCAGCGGCATCACCAGCAGCGAGGCGTCCAGCGTGGCGCTCTCCGGGTACTGGCAGTAGGCGCCGAGCTCCGGCGTCCAGCACTGGTCCTGCACGAAGCGGTAGGCGGAGGCGGCGGTGTCGCGCCACTGCTCGACCGGCGCGGGCATGCCGCGGTGCCGGGCGATGCGGATGGCCCGCTCGAAGGCGACCCACGTCATCAGCGCGGAATAGGTGAAGCGCTGCCGTCCGCCGCGGGTCTCCCAGATGCCGTCGTCCGGCTCCTCCCAGTGCTTCTCCAGCCATTCGAGCTGCCGGGCCAGCGCCTCCCACAGCTCGTAGGAGATCGGCTCCCCGTGCTTGTTGTAGAGGTAGACGGAGTCCATCAGCTCGCCGTGGATGTCGAGCTGCAGCTGCTGGGCGGCGGCGTTGCCGATGCGGACGGGCCGGGCACCCTGGTAGCCGCACAGGTGCTCCAGCACCGACTCGGGCAGCTCCGGGCGCCCGTCGATCCCGTAGAGCACCTGGAGCCCGGTGCCCGGGGGCGCCTGCACGCAGCGCTGGTGCAGCCAGTCGATGAAGGAGGCGGCCTCCTCGGTGAAACCCAGGCGCATCAGGGCGTAGAGGGTGAAGGCGGCGTCGCGGATCCAGGTGTAGCGGTAGTCCCAGTTGCGGCCGCCGCCCGGGGACTCCGGCAGCGAGGTGGTCGCGGCGGCGACGAGGGCGCCGGTGGGCTGGTACACGAGCAGCTTGAGCGCGAGGGCCGAGCGCTCGACCGTTTCGCGGTAGCGGCCCTGGTAGTTGGAGTGCCGCAGCCAGCCGTCCCAGTACTGCAGTGTCTTGTCCAGCAGCCGGGTGGCCTCGGGGCAGTCGAGGGGACGCATCGTGCCGTCGGCCGGCTCGCCCCACTGGGCGGCGAGCTCCAGCGACTGCCCGGGGCCCAGGGTCACCGTCGCGCACGCGGCGTCGCCGTCCACCTGCAGCGGTACGGACGAGCGCAGCACCAGCGTCCCGGCGGGACTGGTGAAGACCGCCCCGGCGCCCTCCACCAGGCGCACCGCGTGCGGGGCGCGGGCGTAGTCGAAGGCGGGCCGGCAGCGCACCTCGACCGTGGCCCGCCCGCGCAGCACCCGCACCTGGCGGACGATCTGCCGCGCACCGGAGGCCGGGCACGACGGGTGGTCGGGCACCATGAAGTCGTACAGCTCGGCGACCGCGCGCTGCGCCAGGAAGCGGGTCAGCAGCACGTTCGAGTCGGGCATGTACATCTGCTTGGTCCGCTCGACCTCGCGGACCTTCACGGAGAACGAGCCGCCGATCCCGGCGTCGAGCAGCGAGCCGAAGACGGCGGGGGAGTCGAACCGCGGCAGACAGCACCAGTCGATCGTGCCGTCGACCCCGACCAGGGCCACGGTGTGCAGGTCACCGATGATCCCGTGGTCCTCGATCGGCAGGTAGCCGCGGGCGTCGCCGATCCGCTGTGCCTCGAGTGCGTGCTTCATGGGTGCCGCTCCCTCCCGCCTCGTCGCGGGACATGCCACACCACCCGTTATACCGCTGTACGGGCCGTACGTCCGGTGCGGCCCTGGTCAGCGCCTGGTTCTGGCCAGGGCCTCCCGGACGGCCTCCTCGGTGCGGCCGACGACCGCGGAGCCGTCGTCGGCCGTGATGATCGGCCGCTGGATGAGCCTGGGATGCGCGGACAGGGCGGCGATCCAGCGGTCGCGCGCTCCCTCCTCCCGCGGCCAGTCCTTCAGCCCGAGCTCCTTGGCGTCCGCCTCCTGGGTGCGCGTGATGTCCCACGGCTCCAGCCCCAGCCGACCGAGGACGGTGCGGATCTCGTCCTCGGAGGGCACGTCCTCCAGGTAGCGGCGGACGGTGTAGCCGGCGCCCTCGGCGTCGAGCAGCGAGAGCGCGCTGCGGCACTTCGAACAGGCGGGATTGATCCAGATCTCCATGCCGCACACGGTACCGCGGGGCACTGTCAAACAGCGTTTGACCAGGGGCGTTTGTCAGTACCCCGCAGTAAAATGGGGGGAGTTGAGAGAGGCTGTACGACCACTCACAGGGGGATTCCGATGGCCGTAGCCACCACGTCACTGACCACCCTTTCCACCCTCCCGAAACAGAAGATGCCCGCGGGCCACCCGAGGGCCTGGTACGAGGCGCACAACCGCCAGCTGAAGGCGATGCGCCTGGCGATAGCGCTGCTGCACTCCGGGATGTACCGGCCGGAGCAGGCGACCAACCGGAAGATCCGCGCGACGGCGGAGCGGATCGGCGTGCACCAGCCGTCGGACACGACGTGCCGCCTGGTGCGGGTGCTGATCCAGTTCGCGAACTGAACGCAAGCGGGTGCCGGGGGCAGGGGCCCCCGGCGCTCATCCCGCGGCCGGCTTCGGCTTCCGCCGCTTCCCGGTGAGCAGCTTCACGCCCGGCTTCTCCACGTACTCGTGGAGCACGACCGCTCCCGCCAGGGCAATGGCCATGACCAGCCCCGCCTGCACGGTCATGCTGAGGGCCATGTGGTGCTGCTTGAGGAAGTAGTTGGTGCTGTAGATGACCATCTCGTGCACGAGATAGAAGGCGAAGGAGACCTCACCCAGATACACGAGCACCCGGTGCCGGAACGGGGACTCCTCCCCGCGCGCATCGGCCCGCGCGGCCGCCGCGATGGTGAGCGTGTACGGGATCACCGTGGCCGCGCCCCAGCGGTACTCGTAGGGCAGCAGGTGCACCACGGCGAAGATCGCCGTCACGGACAGGGCGACGCTCACCACCACGCCCGGGCCGCGCCAGGCGCCGCTCTTCACCAGCAGGGCGAGGGCGATGCCGACGGCGAACTCGGGCAGCCGCACGGCGGGCAGCATGTAGAGGAAGTACTTCGGGTCCCAGCCGGTGGCGTGCACGATGTCGTTCATGAACGCCGGATAGGCCACCACGAACAGGTTCCCCAGGGCGACGACGGCCCACAGCCCGCGCACCGACAGCCGCCGGATGGGCCGCACCAGGAAGGGGAACGTGAAGTAGAAGAGGAACTCGCAGCTCAGCGACCACGAGACGCCGTTGAAGCCGAACCACCAGTCGGACCGGTTCGGGACCCACGCCTGGGTCAGGGTCAGATTGCCCAGCGCGATGGCGGGGTTCAGCTTCTGCCCCATCCACAGCAGCATCAGCGCCGCGACGCAGAAGGTCACCGCGTGGCTGGGATAGATCCGCGCGAAGCGGCGCCGCCAGAAGCCGGTCACCGTGTCGTTCGGCCGCGCCGACCAGGCGAGGACGAAGCCCGAGAGGACGAAGAAGAAGGAGACCGCCGAGGGCCCGGCGAAGGTGACGTCCCTCAGCCTGCCGAGGTGCTTGGGGGTGCCCACGGACTGGTCGTAGGCGAAGTGGTAGCAGAAGATCAGCAGTGCCGCGAACCACCGCAGCCCGGTGAGCGAGTCCAGCCGTGTCTGCCGGCCGGGGGCGCTGCCGGCGGGCGACTCGGGGGCCTCGGGGGCGGCGGTGGGCCGGGCTATGAGGCTCACTGCGGAACGTCCGTCGTCCACCGGCTCCCCGGAACCGTCGTGGGCCGTGGCGGGAACAGCCCTGTAACCCGCGCCGCGCGCGGATGTATGGCAGGCATGTGTCTTCCTTCGGAGAGCCGCGGGAGGTCTGCTGTGCCGGGCGTGGCTGCTGCGGTCAACCTTTGCCGACGACGACCTTTTCTATCAGCTGCAGCGGTTTTACCGACCCTTGAAGGAGGGATGAGATGCGTGAGGATCGCAACACCGAGAGTGGCGGCTGGGGCACACCGCGGGCGCACGGCCCGAAAATCCCTTCGACGCGCCCGCCCCCCTTATGTACCGTTTTTCCATGGATGTCACGCTCCGGCCCCTCACCACGGCAGACGCCCCGGCTCTCGCGGTGCTGCGCGAAGAAGTCGAACACACCGACAGGACCGGCATGCACGCCGACGAGGCCGACGTCCTGGACGAACTCACCGACCCCAAGCTCGACTTGGCGAAGAACGCGGTGGGCGTGTGGCAGGCCGGACGCCTGGCGGCGTACGCGATGGTGTACGAGCCGGACCACGTCCGGGAGATCGCCCGCTTCGCCGGCGCGTCCGCCGTCCACCCCGCCTGGCGCCGCCGGGGGATCGGCGCGCGGCTGACCGACTGGATGCGGACCCGGGCCCGGGCGATGCGGGACGAGCGCCACGCGCGCGTACCGGGAGAGCTGCTGATCGACGGGGTGGACACGAACGAGGGCCTGGCGGCGCTGGCGGCCCGCGCCGGGTTCGCGCCCTGCCGCTACTGGTTCGGCATGGCGCACGACCTGCGGGACGGCCCGCGCACCGGGTCCGTACGGGCCTCCGTACCGACTGGGCTGCGCCTGGTGCCCTTCGACGAGAGCTACGACGAAGCGACCCGCACCGCGCACAACGACGCCTTCCGCGACCACTGGAACCACACCGGGATGGACCGCACCGACTGGGACACCTGGATCACGGGCGCCCGTTCGTTCCGCGCCGACCTCTCCGCCCTGCTGCTCGACGCCGAGGGGCAGGTGGCGGCGTACCTCCTCGCCGACGAGTACGTGGCCGACGGCGCGGCCACCGGGCGCCGCTCCTGCACCATCGGCCACCTGGGCACCCGCCCGGCCCACCGGGGCCGCGGCGCGGCGCACACGCTGCTGGCACACACCCTGACCGAGGCCGCGCGCCACGGCTACACCAGAGCGGAACTCGTCGTCGACACCGCCAACCCGACCGGGGCACTGGGTCTCTACGAACGGATGGGCTTCGCGGTGGAGCGGAAGTATGTGACGTACGCGCGGGCGCTGGACTAGATCAGGCTCCTTTCCAGCGCCGCCACGTACTTGGCGACCTCGTGATCGCGGAAGGCGTCACCGGCGTCCCAGATGTCTTTCGCGATGCGTTCCACGTGCTCACCGAACCCGCCGAGCAGCGACGCCGATTCGCGCACCGCGCCCGCAGCGTCGATGTGCCGCAGGGCCTGCGCATGCCAGTAGAGGGGCTCGGGCGGCAGGTGCGGTACGACGTCCTTGTCGTTGACGAACCGGTACATGCGCCCGGCGAACGCCTTGTCGTGCGCGTCGGCGAGCGCACGGTCGCAGGTCCGCGGCTGCCCGAAGGTGTAGATGCCGTCCGCGGTGAGATGCGGCTCCTCGAAGTGCAGCCGGCACCCGGCCAGCATGGCGAGGGCCCCGCCGAGACTGTGCCCGGTCAGCCACACGGTCTGCCCTTTGTCGCGCAACTCGGCGATGGCGTTCTCGACGTCGGCGAATATGGGGTGGAGTGCCTCCCCGAACCCGAAGTGCACGTACCCCATTCCGCCCGGCCCGGGCCAGGGCACCCCTTCGACGTCCGAGAGCCAGTCGCGCAGCTTCCGCGGCTCGGTCCCCCTGAACGCCGTGACGACCATCCGGTCGCCGGCCATGGTGAACGCCTGCGTGTCCTCCAGGGGAAAGGGCGGGGTGAACCGCGTGCAGTGATGCCGCACGCGCCCGAACCCCCACGCGGCGGCCTGTCGCTCGATGACCGCCTCGCCCTCGTAGGCGAGTTGGGATGCCAGGGCCATCGCGTAGGCGAGGCGCGGGCTGTATGCGGTGGCGCTGTGATCGAAGACTGGCGTGGACATGCGCGACTCCTCGGGTGTCACCGTGGGCCCGTCCGAAACGATCCGCCCGGCAGTCTCGGGGTGCTGCCGGGCAGTGTCCAGATGCGCGTCGGACGAACTCCCGCCACGGCACAGGAGCGAGTGCCGTCATCGTTTCGGGACCGGGTCACCAATCCGTGTGCAAGGCGGGCCTGTGCGCCGTGGATGGGGACACAGTCGGGCAGGGGGATGAGACGGTGATGCGATGGCCGGCAGGGCAGGGTTCGCGGTGGGCGCAGTGCCGAGTTCCGGAGCGTGCGGATGCTGATGACGACGCTCTCCGAGTACGGCGTGCGCCCCGGGCTGCTCAGGGAGTGGACGCTGGACGAGGAGCCCTTCCGCGCGGCGGCCCGGCCGGGTTCGGCCGAGTGGGTCGGGCCCCCGTCGTACAACCAGGAATGGCACCTCAAGTTCGCTTCGAGGCTCGCGGAGCGCGGCTCGGGGATTCCGCTGTGGATGGGATTCGCCTTCGAACTCCCGGGACCTTTGGACGTCGAAGCGTTCCGCGAGGCGCTGCGGACCTGGACCGGACAGCACGAGACGCTGCGCAGCGGGTTCCGCATGTCCGGCGCGAAGCCGGAACTCTTCACCGTCTGCTCCGACGCCGTGTCCGTGCAGGACGTGGTACTGGGGGAGTTCACGGGCGACGACGACATCAGCGGGTGTCTGCAGAAACGCATCGATGAGGCGACGGACGCTTTCCGCTGGCCCAGCCACGTGGTGGAGACCGTCGAGCGCGCGGATTCCACCACGGTGATCGTGGCGTTGGACCACGCACACACCGACGGATTCTCGGTCATGACGGCCGTCGCGGAATGGCAGCGCCTGTATGCCGCTTGCGTGGAGGGGAGGTCGGCCGAACTCCCTGCCGTCCGGAGCTACGTGGACTTCGGTGCGGCGGAGCGCGCCGCTGCACAGCGGATCGATGCCGGTCACCCGGCCGTCGGACACTGGAGCCGGTTCATCGCAGCAGGTGACGACCGGCTGCTGCGGTTCCCGCTCGACCTCGGTGTCGCGGAAGGCGAGTTGCTGCCACACGCGAAGCTGGACGTACGTCTGCTGGACGCATCCGAGGCCCAAGCGGTCGAGGCCGTCTGCCACGATGCGGGCGGTGGGTTCCTCACCGGTCTGCTCGCGGCCTTCGCGATGGTCACTCACTCGATCACCGGCGATCCGGTCTACCGCACGGTGATGCCCGTACACACCCGCTCCCGGCCGGAGCAGCAGCATTCGATGGGGTGGTACGTCGGCGTCGCCCCGGTCGAGGTCGGCCTGGGCGCGGCGGAAGGCTTCCACGACGTGGTGCGGGCCGCACACCGGTCCGCGAGAACGACACTGCGCCACGGCCGGGTGCCGATCGCGAGGATCGCGGAACTCCTGGGAACCGAGGCCGAATGGGAGCGCCGCATGCCGGAGGTGTTCCCGTTCGTCTCCTTCATCGACACGCGGGTGATCCCGGGGGTGCGGCAGTGGCCCGAGTGGAACGCCCGGACGGTGGCCCGGCTGAGGACGCGGGGAAGCAAGGTGAACTTCTGGCTCCACCGCACCCACGACGGGGTGCTGCTGACCGCGCGCTATCCCGGAACGGGGACCGCCGAAGTGAGCGTCGCCGATTTCGTCGGCCGTGTGCAGGGCGTGCTCCGCAGTGCGGCAGGCCGGGGCACAGCAGTCGAGGCGAGATGCCAGGAGTGATGTGTCGTGACCTCTGAGACCTTCGAGGCCTCTGCACGGGAGACCGTGACAGCCATCATGACCGCCAAGTTCGAGGTGCCCCCTGAAGCGCTGGAGCACGACGTGTCCCTGTCCTCGCTGGACATGGACTCCCTGGCCGTGGTCGAACTGCTCTACAGCGTCGGCCAGGAGCTGGGGGTCAGGATCGGCGAGGACGAGGTGACGCAGTGGAGCACGTTCTCCGAGCTGTTGGCCACGGTGGAGGCGAAACTCGCCCAGCGGTCCGCGGGACCGGGGCGGTGACCCGTCACGACGTCGCCGTGACCGGCCTCGGCATGGTCACCCCGGCCGGGACCGGCACGGAGGCCACCTGGCGCGGCGTCTCCGACGGGGTGCCGACCGCTTCCCCCGACCCGGCGCTCGCGGGCCTGCCCGTCGACTTCTCCTGTCGCATCCCGGACTTCCGTCCCGACGCGCATCTCGGGAGCCGCGCCCTGTGGCGCACGGACCGCTGTGCGCAACTCGCCGTCGCCGCGGCGTGCGAGGGCGTACGCAACGCGGGCCTGGACCCCGGGACCTGGGACGGCACCCGGGTCGCCGTGGTCATCGGCACGTGCTGGGGCGGCCAGTCGTCGTGCGAGGACGCCCACCGCGGCCTGCTCGGCGAGGGGCCGGACGCGGTCCCGCCGACCCTGGTGCCGAAGATGCTCCCCAACATGCCCGCGGCCGAGGTCTCCATGGCCCTGCGGGCGCGCGGCGTCAGCCTGGGCGTGTCGGCAGCGTGTGCGTCGAGTGCCAACGCCGTCGAACTGGGCCGGGACATGCTGGTGTCCGGTTCCTGCGACGTGGTGATCGCCGGCGGCGCCGATGCCGCCGTCACACCGCTGATCGCCTCGGGGTTCGACCGCATGGGCGCGATCTCCCGCCGCCGTGCGGACCCGGCCGCGGCCTCGCGCCCGTTCGACGCCGACCGCGACGGCTTCGTCATGGGCGAAGGTGCCGCAGTGCTGGTCCTGGAGCGCACGGCCGAC
Organism: Streptomyces sp. NPDC002536; assembly: GCF_053594995.1. NCBI lineage: Bacteria > Bacillati > Actinomycetota > Actinomycetes > Kitasatosporales > Streptomycetaceae > Streptomyces > Streptomyces sp. NPDC002536. The sequence goes on along the minus strand of NZ_JBSFWU010000047.1, from coordinate 39,015 downwards.
GCGCTGCGGCGCGGCGCGGTCCCGCGCGCGACCCTGGCGGGCTGCGGGTCCACCAACGACGCCCTCCACGCCACTGCCCCGCACCCCGAACACGCCGTAGCGGAGGCCGCGTTGAGGGAGGCGTTGACCGAAGCCGGCGTCACCCCCCGGGAGGTGGACCACGTCAACGCGCACGGCACGTCGACCCGTCGGGGCGACCTCACCGAGGCCGCCCTGATCGCCCGCGTCCTCCCGCACGCCCCCACCGTGACCTCGGCCAAGGGTGCCCTGGGCCACAGCTTCGGCGCCAGCGGGGCGGTGGAGGCCGCGCTCACGGTGCTGACGCTTCAGCACGGGCTGGTCCCGCCGACGGCCAACCTGGAGACGGTCGACCCGGACATCGACCTGGACCTGGTGCGGAAGGCCCCACGCCAACAGAGGGTCGACGCGGCCGTCAGCAACGCCTTCGGATTCGGCGGGCACAACGCGGTTCTGGTGTTCCGGCGGTGGGCGTAGCCGGGGTGCCATCCGGCGGTCGCCCGTTCGCCCGGCTCGCGGTGCGATGACGCACGACCTGTGAGGCACTTGGCGAGTGCGGGGTGACCGACACGCGGATGTGACCGAGAACCCGGAGGAGCCATGGCGCGCATGCCGGGCGCCGCTTGGCGCCCCGTCCGTAATCATTCGCAGGGAGGGGTTCTCGACCATCGTGGGCTCGTCCTGCACGTGCAGTTGGGCGACAACTCGCCCTACGACTGGTTCAACGAGGCGAAATCCAAGGCCTCGTCGGACTTCTGGGTCTCCAAGCACGGAGCAATCGAGCAGTACGTGGACACCGGCGTTGACCAGGCCTGGGCTCAACATGAGGGGAATGCCTACTACGCCTCGGTGGAGACGGAGGGGTATCCGTCGGAGCCGTTGACCGACGCGCAGGTCGAAGGCGTGGCGAAGGTGTACGCCTGGGGGCGCGAGACATTCGGCTGGCCCCTCCAGGTGGTGGACTCCACCACCGAGAAGGGGTTCACCTATCACGGAGTGGGAGGCAAGGCCTGGTGCAATCACCCCGACTGCCCGGGCGAATTGCGCAAGGCTCAGCGCCCTCGCATCATCGCCTGGGCCGCCGAGCTCACCGGGGGCTGATCAGATCCGGTTACGCGCGAGCGACAGCGAGCAAGTGGGATCCGGCAGCCAGTAGGTCCGGGTACGGCTCGGCGGCTCGTGCGGCCGCCAACGCTGAGCGGAACATGGGTGATCCGATCAGCGAGGTCCCCGTGTGCTGTTCGGTCGCCTTCAGAAGTGCCCAGGTCGGGCCCTCGATGCCGTACACCTTTGCATCGTTGAACCCGGCGGAGCGCAGCTCTTCGGCCAGTCCGTCCGCGGTGTGGAAGTACGCCGCGGTGAAGCCCTTGCGGCCCGGCTCGTGACGGCCATTGGTGAGGATGTCCTGCACGGCGTCGTGTACGCGATCACGTTCCAGCCACGTGGTCGCGGTGTGCTCGAAGAGAGAGGCATAGCGGCTGATGGCGGCAGCGGCGACGAGGCTGCCGGGCCGGGCAACGCGCCGGGCTTCGCTCAGGGCCTTCAGCCGGTCGGCGCGGTCGAGCAGATGGTAGAGCGGGCCGAGAAGCAGGACTGCGTCGTAGGAGTCATCGGCAGCTGTGAGCTTGCGTGCGTCACCGAGTTCGGTGGTGCAGCCGGCCTGCCGGGCCTGTTCGATGTGCCGTGCCACCGGGTCGACGAGGTGGACCTGGTAGCCGTCGTCCGTGAGCCACTGAGCATGTGCCCCGGGCCCGCCGCCCACGTCGAGAACACGGGCCGGCGTCGGCGGGAGGTGGCGGCGGAGGAGTTCCTGCGTGCGGACCATCTCCAACACGCCGTCGGCCGTGGCGGTCAGACGCGTGGCCTCGTCGAACGTCTCCGTGTAGAAGCCGATGATCTCGGGATCCACGGGGGGAGTGGAGGTCATGTGGGGGATGCTCTACCTTGACCGGTCAACCTGTCCAGAGGAACTGGAGTGTTGGGCCATGCCGATGTTGAAGTATGAGCAGATCGCGGACTCGCTGAGGCGGCGCATCACTGAGGGGGAGTTCGGCCTGGGTGACCTCCTGCCGTCGGGCAGGGACCTGTGTGAGCAGTGGGGTGTATCGCGGGCGACGGTCAACAAGGCGTTCGATGTCCTGCGCGCTGACGGTGTGGTGGTGGCGCGGCAGGGGTTGGGTTTTCGCGTCACGGAGACTCCGGTTGCCCGGTCGGCGGGCGGGCGCAGGGCCGGGCGCGCGAGGGTGTCGGGCGGACGCCCCTTCCGCAGGCTCGGCACTCCGGTCAGGGAGGTGGCGCCGACGCATGTCACCGAGGCGCTCGGTCTTCAGCCAGGGGAATCGTCTCTGCGCCGAGATCGGATGATGCTGCTCGATGACGGTTCGCCTTTGTCTCTGGTGAGCGCCTGGTTCCCGCCGGACATCGTTGACCGGTGCCCGAGGCTGACTCAGCCAGGGCCGATCGCGGAAGGGACGACGAACTACGTTGCCCGTGAGACCGGCCGTATTCCTGCGCAGGGGACCGACACCACAACGGTACGGCTCGCAACCGAAGCCGAGGCGAGTGAACTCGGGTACCAGCGTCCCCTGGCGGTGGCCGTGGACCTGCATGTCGCTTACGACGGTGAGGGGTGTGCGTTGGTGTGCGAGGAAGGGGTGACGCCGTCCGACCTGTGGGAGCGGGTCGAGAACTATCCCATGAGTGCGTCGAGTTGACGGCGGCTTGACTGGACCGGTTAACCGGTCCAGTGTGGGGGAGTGGCGCAGGACACACCCCCACATGTCATCGGAGGGCGACTCTCTTGATCTCCCATGCCATCCCGGTCAAGCGGGACATGACCTATGACCGGCGCGCACAGCAGACGGCGGTCCCGATCGAAATCCACCATCACGACGGCACAGCCGAGCCGACACTGCTGATCCTCACGCCGGACGAGATGGAATCGTTCGCCATCAGACTTGAACAGGCCATCGGCAGGCGCCACGCAGCTCAGACCGGACTGCGTTGACCTGGAGTGCCTTGAGGTATCAACGGGGTTGAAGTGTCGGCGCGAGGCCCGCCCGGACGGCCCGAGCGGGCCACTGCCCTTTCCCGGAGTCGGGTCAGATGCGGTCGGCGGCGATGAGGAGGTAGTGGAAGCTGCCTTCCTTGTAGGCGGTCAGGAAGGGGTCCTCGACGCCGGTGGCGAGGGAGGACTGGGCGCGCAGTTCCCAGTACGGAATCGTCGCTGCCGTCAGGTCGATGACGTTCATGGGGACGAGGCCGTTGGCCGCCATGGCCTTGAAGTAGGCGCTGCGGGGGTGGATGTTGCAGGTGTAGTGCTCGTCGATGCGGCTGACGGCTTTGGAGCGGCCGCCGGTGACGTCGTTGTAGCAGCCGGTGATGACGACATAGCGGCCGCCGAACTGCAGCTGGCGGGCGTGTTCGGCGAAGAGCTGGAACAGGTCCACGTACATGGTGGACTCGTTGTTCCAGATGCTGCGGAAGGCGCCGGTGGGCAGGCCGGTGTCGAGCATGTTGCGGAAGTGGTAGCGCACCCGGTCGTCCACGCCGCGTTTGCGGGCCTGGGTGTTGGCGAAGTCGACCTGGGTGTGGGAGATGGAGATGCCGTCGGCCCGGCAGCCGAAGCGGGCGTTGGCCATGATGCTGGTGCCGCCGCGGCCGCAGCCGGCGTCGAGGAGGCGGTCGGTGGGCTGCACGTCGCCGAGGTGGTCGAGCAGGACGTCGGCCTGGGCGGATTCCAGGCGGTGGAGTTCGGCGATGATGCGGGCGTCGCGGGTGTCCTCGGGGCCCTCCAGGACGGAGGGGTCGTAGTCGCCGAGGCCGTAGTGGTGGTGGTAGAGGCCGTCGACATCGCCCAGACGCAGATTGACCGGGTCCTTCTCACTGTTCCAGTAATCGGCGACCGACTGCTGGTACGCGGTGCGCAGGACGGGGGCGGCGGGGGTGGTCGTCATGGTGGAGCTCCTTGCAGTGTGCGGGTGTCAGGAAGTCGATGAGGCGTAGCGCGGACTGCCGCTGTGCCAGGCGCGGTTGCCGCCGAGCCAGGCCCACACCCCGGCGAGGAAGCGGCGTAGTTGGGGCGAGCCGGTGAGGGACAGGGCCGCCGCCTCCGTCTCGAAGGTGTGCACCAGTTCGTCGTGGACGGCCGCGCTGCGCTCGACCGCCTCACGCGGCGAGCAGCGCTCCTCCGCGGCGATGACGGTCGGCAGGTTGAACTCCACGCTCTCCGAGCGGTGTTCCTTGGCCATCGAATACAGGTCGTTGACGAGCGTGGCGGCCGTGGAGGCCATGGTCACGGCGCGGCGCACCCGCGGGTCGGCGTACTCGGCGTGGGGCAGCGCGTAGCCGCCCACCGCGTCCGTCATCGCGATGCACGGGAGGAAACTGTTGATCTGGCGGTGCGCCAGGTACTCCCAGACCGCGGGCATCCGGCCCTGGGAGCGCCAGGAACCCTCCTGCCCGTAGCCCACGAACAGCACGGCCACCTCGTGGTGCAGCCGGGCCAGTTGGGACGGGTCGGCGTACTGCGCCAGATGCGCGAAGCCGGAGCGCAGGGCGACCCGCACCGGGTCGTCCTGCATGGCCTGCTCCACCGCGGGGGCGTAACGGAGCGGAGGATGTGCGGGGTCGACGGCCGCGTACGCGACCCCGAGCTGCGCGCCGAGCAGGGCCGGCGCGGAGCCCATCGTCTCGTCGTCGCAGTAGTAGTCGTCCGTGGCCCACTCGGCCAGCGCGCACTTGCCCGCCGCCAGCAGCCGGTCCGGGTCGTCGGTGTCGGGATGGGCCAGCATCATCAGGCGCCCGAAGTCCGCCGCACGGACGCGGCCGAGCCGGCCGGCATACAGGCCGATCTCCTCGGCCCAGGCCACCAGGCGTGCGTTGACCTCCTCGGCGAGTGCGGGGTCGTCGCGGAGCGCGGGCGGGCAGTACAGGTCGGGGACGACGGCGGTGCCCTCGGCCTCCGTCCTCCGGGGCGCGATCCGGGCAGCAGAAGTACCCAGCCCCGTCGGCCCGGTGGGCAGCCTGAAGCCCTCGGGACGCATGCGGGGGTGCTGGGGCTGGGCGAGCAGCGTGGCCACGAGCCGCGCCACGTCGTGGCGGGCCGCGGGGGCGGTCATACGGGTCAGCAGCGACACGGAGTTCTCTCCCCTTGCGGCTAGGAGGGCGAGCCGAAGACTTCGACGTTCTCCAGGACGCCGAGCGCATCGGGCACGAGAACGGCCGCCGAGTAGTAGGTGCTGACCAGGTAGGAGATGATCGCCTGCTCGTTGATGCCCATGAAGCGGACGTTCAGGCCCGGCTCGTACTCGTCGGGTATCCCGGTCTGGCGCAGGCCGACCACGCCCTGTCCCTCCTCGCCCAGCCGCATGGCGAGGATCGAGGAGGTGCCCTGCTCCGAGACGGGGATCTTGCCGCAGGGGAGGATGGGCACGCCGCGCCAGGCCGGCACCGGGTGGCCGCCGACCTCGGCGGTGTCGAACGCCAGCCCCCGCTTGTTGCACTCGCGGCCGAAGGCGGCGACGGCCTTCGGGTGCGCGAAGAACGCCTTCGTCCCGCGCCGCATGCTCAGCAGCTCGTCCATGTCGTCCGGGGTGGGCGGTCCGGAGTGGGTGGAGATGCGCTGGCTGTAGTCGGCGTTGTGCAGCAGCCCGAACTCGGGATTGTTGACGAGCTCGGACTCCTGGCGCTCGCGCAGCGCCTCGATGGTCAGCCGCAGCTGCTGCTCGACCTGGTCCATCGGGTCGTTGTAGAGGTCCGCGACCCGGCTGTGCACCCGGAGGATCGTCTGCGCGACGCTCAACTCGTACTCACGCGGTGCGAGTTCGTAGTCGACGAATGTGCCCGGCAGCACCGGCTCGCCGCTGTGCCCGGAGGCGAGGTCGATGGCCGCCTCGCCCTTCCGGTTCTGCGGCCGGCTCTTCTCGGCCTGGCGCCGCAGGACGTGGGCCCGCAGGCCCTCGTGGCGGGCGGCTATCTCCTCGTATGCGGCCCGGGTCAGCGTGAGCACCGTGCACGCCGTCATCGCGCGCGCCGTGAACCCCCACGTGCCGGGCTCCTCGGCCACCGCCTCCGCGCCGAAGAACCCGCCGTCGGCCAGCACGCCGCGCCGGGTCGCCTCGCCGTAATGCCCGGCGGCGAGCTTCTCGACCCTGCCGTGCGCGATCAGCTGGACGCGGTCGACGGGACCGCCCTGCTCGACGATCACCTGGCCGGACTCGTACTCCCGCTGCTCGCACCGCCAGGCCAGCTCCTGCAGCACCCCGGCGTCGTCGAACCCGCGCAGCAGCGGCAGTTCGCCCAGCTCGGCGGGGACGACCCGGACCGCGGCCCCTTCCTGGACGAACGTCACCCGCCCGTCCCCGACCTCGTACACCAGCCGCCGGTTGACCCGGTACGTACCGCCCTTGACCTCCACCCAGGGCAGCATCCGCAGCAGCCACCGCGAGCTGAGGCCCTGCATCTGCGGAACGGTCTTGGTGGTGGTCGCCAGGTTCCGCGCGGCGGCGATCCCCAGACTGAGCTGTGCCCGGCCTGCCGTGTGCTGCTCCGGCTGCGACATCCCCGGTTTCCTTCCATCTGGGCGCATGCATCAAGAAGGAGCCCCCGGAACGGGCCGGTCCGGCCCGGAGGGAGCTCCGCCGCGCAAGTGAAGCAGCGTCAGATGATGTTGGTCGAGGTGGCTGGATGAGGGCCGATGCATTTGCGCCAACGTGCGGGCGCCGACTGGGGCGTTGATCGCGTCCGCTATGCGACGATGGCCTGCGCTTTGGGTAGGTTCTCGGGTGAGCCGAGGCGTGCGGTGCGGTGGTCGGGACGCCGGACGGTTCATGATCGAGGCGGCCGAAAATGTGCGTTGACGTGCTCCCCGGCCGTCAAGCCGGGGAGCACGTGCTGCTCTCAGTGATGGTGATGCCGGCTCAGCACGACCCCGAGCGTCACCAGCACCGCCAGCAGGGCGACTGCGAACGCGATCTTCCAGGGGCTGTAGGGGCGGTCACCGGTGATCTCGCCCGTCTCGGCGTTCACCATGACCTGCCACTGCTTGCCGTTGTAGACGTACGACGCGAACCACACCGGCAACAGCAGCAACTTGTATGTCACCGAACCGTAGTTGGTGTTGACCGAGTGCACCCGCTGCCGGTCGCCGCCGATGTCCTTCTCGACGTCCTTCTTGATGACCTTGGCCATCTTCTGCTGGGCGGACTGGAAACCCGTCTCCGGCTCGATGTCGTACCGCAGGGTCCGGAATCCCGCCAGGTACGCCTCCTGGTACGGCACCGCCTGCTTCAGCGACCAGGGCTCCAGCCCCTCCAGCCGGTCGGCCGGGACGTCCCCGGCGCCGGGGACGAGGACGTCGTCGAAGTACCGCTGGACCGTGCCCTGGACCGAGTACCAGCGGACCCTGGTCTCCTTGTTCTCGCCGCTCCCGACGGTGTACTCCTCGCCGCGCTCGCCGCTGTACGAGGACGCGGTCGCGGCGTCGTACGTCCAGTGCGGCACGTACGTCCCGTGCAGGGACTCCGCCGAGTTCACCTTCTTCAGGCTGTTCGGCGCGAACCAGCGGGAGCGGGCCCACTTGCGCAGGTTGTCGTGCACGTCCTGCTTGTCCACATGGAACGGGACCAGGCCCTCGGGCGCGATCCGGTCGGCAGCGGCCGAGGCGACCATGGGGGTGGCGCAGAACTGGCAGCGCCCGGAGAGGGCGTCGGTCTGGGTGGACGCACCGCAGCCGGGGCAGTGCAGAACCTGCCCGCCGGCCGCCCGGGGCCTGACCGGCAGGGCCGTCAGTTCCTCCCAGGCGTGCTTCCGCACCTCGCGGTTGACGGGGGTGATGGGCTGCTCGAAGCGGCAGTGGGGGCAGCGGAGGGAGTTGGTGCCGGGGGCGTATTCGGCGGTGGAGCCGCAGGAGGGGCAGGCGTAGGACTGCTGGGGGGCGGGTTCCTGCTGGGGTGGCTGGGGTTGCTGCGGCTGCTGATAGGGCGGCTGCTGGTAAGGCTGGTCCCCCTGATATGGCTGATAGGGCTGCTGAGGCTGCTGATATGGCTGTTGATAAGGCTGCTGTGGCTGGTGGTTCATGGGGTCACGGGATCCTGGCGGTCGGTCACGCCTGCGGCGGAAGCGGCGGTGGGGTGGCGCGGAAGTGCTGGGCGAGCTCGGGGACCTGCTCCACCGGCTGCCAGGCCGCCATGCCCTCCCGCCAGGCGAGCATGCCGGGTCGTACCGCCCCGGAGCCGATGTGCCCGGTGAACGTCGCGTGGTCGTAGGGGCCCTGCTGCTGCCCGTCCACGGCCACGTACCACTGGTACTGCTGCTGACCGGGCAACGGCGGCGGAACGGCAGCACCGCCGGGCGCCGGGGCGGCAGGCGCCGGGGCGGCGGGCGCGTGAGGCTGCTGGGGCGCGAACGCCTGCGCCATCTGCTGGCCGACGGCCATGCCGAGCCCCAGACCGACGCCTTCCCCGGCGCCTCCGGGATTGTTCGCCGCGTCCCGGATCGCGTCCGCGGCTTGCAGGCGGGCGTAGTTGTCGACGTTCCCGATGATGCCCATCCGGCTGCGGGCGTCGATGGCCTGCTCGACCTCGGGCGGCAGCGAGATGTTCTCGATGACGAACTTCGGGACCGAGATACCGTGCGACGCCGCCAGTTCCTCGGTCAGCGCCCTGCCCAGCCGGTCGCCCAACTCGGTCTGGCGCGCGGCGAGGTCGAGCATGGGAATGCCCGAATTGCCCAGCAGCGCGCCGAGCCGCCCGACGATCAGCTGCCGCAGGTATTCCTCGACCTCTTCGGTACGGAACATCGGGTCGGTGCCCGCGAGTTCGGTGAGCAGCCTGGCGGGGTCGCTGACTCGCACCGCATAGCCGCCGAACGCCCTCAGCCGCACCATGCCGAACTCGGGGTCGCGCACCGTGACCGGGTTCTGCGTGCCCCACTTCATGTCCGTGAACTGCCGGGTGGTGACGAAGTAGACCTCTGCCTTGAACGGCGAGTGGAAACCGTACTTCCAGCCCTGCAGGGTCGACAGGATCGGCAGGTTCCCGGTCTGCAGCTCGTACATGCCCGGCACGAAGACATCGGCGATCCGGCCCATGTTGACGAAAACGGCAACCTGAGACTCGCGCACGATGAGCTTGGCGCCCATCTTGATCTCGTTCTCGTAGCGCGGGTAGCGCCAGACGATCGTGTCCCGGCTGTCGTCGGTCCATTCGATGATGTCGATGAACTCGCCGCGTAGACGGTCCATGAAGCTCATGAAAATCCCCCGTTGTGCCCGCTGTGTCTGCTGTGGCGCGGCGTTGTCGTTGATACGTCCACGTCATCGTAGGGGTGGGCGGGGGCCGGGACGGCCTCGGCCCCCGATGCCGTACACGTGCAACCGCGGCCCGGTTCGAGGCCTTCACTGGAGGCTTGGACCCCGCCTGTCACGTCATGAGTGGATACGCTGGCCGGGCACCCTCTGGAGGACAGCGTGACCATCGCCCCCCAGCACCTCGCACTGCTCGAAGAGGCCCAGCGGATCGCGCCCAAGGGCGTCAAAGTCGAGTACACCGACGGCACGATCATCATGCAGGCGGCACCGACAGTGATCCACCAGTGCAACCTGTTCCACCTGCGCCGGCAGTTCGATGTGCACCGCCCGGACGGCTTCATGCCGACCGAGAACACCGACCTGGAATCCCCCCACGCAGCGAAGCTCCGTAACCCTGACCTCACCTATCTGCCCGAGGAGGTCATGGAGCTCGAAGGAAACACGGCGTCGGCCGACCTCGCGCTCATCGCGGTGGAGATCGTCTCGCCCTCCAACCCGGAGAACGACTGGGTGGGCAAGCTGCGGGACTACGCGGTCATGGGCATCCCGCTCTACCTCATCGTGGACGCCCGCGACTCGGCGGTGACACTCTTCTCCGAGCCGAATCACGATCGGTACCACACGCGCACCGACCGGAAGTTCGGCGAGACCGTCCGCATTCCCGAGCCCTTCGGATTCGACTTGGACCTCTCCCGGCTGAACCCGTACTCCTGACCCGGCCCCGGTGCTGTGTGTCGGACCGGAGCAGAGCCCGGCCGCCCAGTGACACTGTGTGCATGAACCGAGTACCCGACGACGGCATGGTCCTGGTCCCCGGCGGCTCTCTGATCACCGAGACACCGGAGGAAGGCCGCGCTCTCGCGCTCGCCCTGGCGCGGCATACCGTCCACAACATCCAGCCCGACCTGGACATTCTCACGGGCGGCCGTCCCAACTACTCCTCCACCCCGGACAGTCTCATCGACGCCGCGCGGGTCGTCGCGATCGAGTTCCAGACCATCGCCGCCGCCAACGGCTACTGGCGCGGCTGACTGAGAAGGACCGCCCTTCGGGCGGGCGACTGCCCGGAGGCCGGGGTACTCGTCTTTGGCCCTGTGCTCGGGTAGCTACGGCACTGGAGGATTGCGGCAGCCCTTGGCCGATCAGCTCGCCGACCGTGTCCCACTCGACCCACGGTTGACCTTCCTCCCGCGTCACCGCGGGGGCCAGGGCGCCGGCCAGGGTCGAGACTGTGAGGTCGAAGGCGAAGCGTCCGGTGGCTCGGGGTGGCCGGCCGAGCCCTCACCGGGCCCATCGACCAGCGGAATGCCCACGATCGGTACCTGCAACAGCCCGCCGATGCCGCCCAGCGCAAGGACGGCGTCCGGCCGCCTCATGGGATGTCCGTAGGCCGCAGCCGATGGAGCCCGGGCAGCCGTCACCGGGGAAGCTGTTCCTCCCGCCGATCCGGCAACGTCCCTGCCCTGCCGGCTGCTGTGGCTTCTGTCACACCATGTCAACCTGCGGGGGCCACCAGTGCGTAGACCTCCCGAACCAGCCAGCCACCGCTAGGAGCCCCACCCTTGACCGAGGAGGAGTTCACCGAGTTCTACACACACTCGGTGGCCCGGCTCACCGGCCAGATCTACCTTGTCACCGGTGACCTGCACGAAGCCCAGGACGTCGTCCAGGAAGCATTCGTGAAGGCATGGGCACATCGCTCAGCCCTGGTGCGCGACCACGCCCCCGAAGCCTGGGTCCGAACGACAGCGGGACGACTCGCGGTCTCCCGCTGGCGCCGTGCCCAATCCGCTGCCAGAGCCTGGCTCCGGCACGGCCACCCCTCGACCGTGGTCGAGCCGGGTCCCGGCCACGTCGACATCGCCGCCGCGCTGCGTACCCTTCCGCCGCGGCAGCGCCTGTGTGCCGCCCTCCACTACGTCTGCGACCTGCCGCTCGCCCAGGTCGCGGGAGAGACGGGTATCGCCGAAGGCACCGTCAAAGCCCACCTCGCCCGTGCGCGTGCCGCCCTCGCCCCCCTGCTCACCGCCACCGAGGAGAGTGCCGATGGCCTCCGATGACGAGCGGATCGCCGCCACGCTCCGGCAGTCCGCCAACCTCGCCGCCGCCCGCATCCGCCCTGTTCCCGCCGCACGGATCAGCCGGCTCGGTCGACGCCGCCGGACGCGGAACACCGCCGCCATGGCCACGGCCTGCTGCCTCGCGGTGGTCGGCATCGTCATGGGCGTCACCACCAGCTCCGCCGGGCCGGGCCCCCGTACCGGCCCGGCGGCTCCCGCGCCGGCAATCAGCCCCCACGCTCCGACGCCGTCCCCGACCGGTCCGTCCCCGACGCCGTTCCCGACCGATCCGTCCCCGACGCCGTTCCCGACCGATCCGTCCCCCTCGGACCTGACGCCGTCCCCGCCGTACGACGCGCCGCCCCCGACCGGCACAGCGACCGGAAGTACCTCTTTCCCGACCAGCGGAGCACCCGGTACTCCCACCGGATCCGTCGGTGCGTCACCCAGCGGCCGACCCGCGCTGGCCCCCTCCTCCCCGACCCCGAGCTAGGACCCCCCCACATGGCCACCAGTGACCTGCGAATACCCCGCCTCCCACAGGCCACCGACGCCACTCGGGCCGACCCGCCGCCCGCCGCCACGGTGTTCCTGCGTCTGCGGGTCCTGCCTCCGCTGACGGCCTACGCCGCATCCCTGCTCGGCCACCTGCTGATTCTCGCCCAGTTGCTCCCGGCCGGAAGCGGTGAGACCGTCACCGGCCAGCTCACCGCCTGGGACGCCCAGCTCTATCTGCAGATTGCCCGGTTCGGCTACCCGCACAGCTTCACCTACACCCCCGACGGACAGCTGACGGGCAACAACCTCGCCTTCTTCCCGCTGTACCCGCAGACGATCCGGATCGTCCACACGGTCACCGGCACCGACTGGACCAGCTCGGCGGTCGTCGCCTCGCAGGCCGCGATGATTGCCGCGATGTTCCTCGTCCACGCCCTCATCCGACGCCTCTACGGCCCCCGCACCGCGGTCGTCCTGCTCGTGCTCCTGGCCGCCGCGCAGCCCATGTCCGGCGCGTTCTTCATGGCCTACAGCGAGCCCCTGTTCCTCGCCACCTGCACCGCCACCCTCTACGCCGCCCACCGGCGCAACTGGCTCCTCGCGGGTCTCGCCGCCTTCGCCGCGGGCATGACCCGCCCCGCAGGATGCGCGGCCGTCGCGGCCCTTGCTGTCGCGGCCGTCCTCGAAGCGCGCCGTCACGGCTTCTCGTGGAAGCCGATCGTGGCCACGCTCGCGGCGTGCACGAGCACCCCGCTCTACCTGTTGTGGGTCGGCAACCGCGTCGGCACCCTCAACGCCTGGTTCACCATCCAGCAGGCCGGATGGTCCACACACTGGGATTGGGGCACCTCGTTCTGGGAGTTCCTCACCTGGTCCCTGCCCACCTCCGGCGACTGGGTACCTGTCTCTGTCGCCGTCATGCTCGTGGCTGCCCTCGCTGCCACCGCCGTCACCCTGCTGCCGTCGTCACGCACCTGGCCACCGCTGCTCATATACGGGGTCCTGATCGTCGCCCTGACGATCGGCCAGTCCAACTACTTCCAGTGCAAGCCCCGCCTGCTCGCCCCCGCGATCCTGTTCCTGATCCCCGCCGCCACCGCCCTCGCCCGCGCCCGCGGCTCTGTCCAGATCATCATCCTCGCCGGTGCTGCCCTGTTCGGCTGCTGGTACTCCGCTTACATGCTCACCACCTGGCACTACGCCGTATAGGGAATGCCCGATGCGCACACGGCACCCGGGCCCACGCCAACTCGCCCCAGCCACTGCCGCGTTGTGCATCCTCGGCGGGCCGGGCAGCTACACTGCGCCACCCACGGGATCACCGACGCGTCCACCTCTACGGTGCCGGCGAGCACCGCCCCGAGGCGATGGAGACGGCCGCCAACTCAGCTGGACACTCAGCCGGACCGTGGCTACATGTCAGGGCAATGTCTCTCCTACGGGAGTCGCCAGGCGCCGGGGCCACCGCCGAGCCACTCGATCTGCTCGGGATCGTCCAGCCGGACGTCGTCCAGGTCGGCCCCGGATCGCCGCAGGAATTCCAGCACGTCGACGACTCCGTACGCCACGCCGAGAATCTCCGCGCCGACCGTGACGCGCCGGCCGCCCGACGGCGACGGCGGATGGACAACGATGCGCGGATGTCTGGCCACCCCTTCAGGGTCTGCCCGTGCGGCTACGGACGCATCTGGAGCCCCCGATGATGCCGGCTCGAACTGCGACAGGCAGTGACGACGGAGAGGTGATGGCCGCAGCCTGAGCGCCGTCACAGAAACGGCCGTCGGCCGCGACTTCCCATGAGGGAAGAACACGGCCGACGGCCCACAGACGGCCCAGGCGAGCGGAAACCCGCTCTGACCTGGGGCCCTGCTAAATGTCGAAGTACAGCTCGAACTCGTGCGGGTGCGGCCGCAGCTGCATCGGCGCGATCTCGTTCGTGCGCTTGTAGTCGATCCAGGTCTCGATCAGGTCCGACGTGAACACGCCGCCCGCCTGGAGGTACTCGTTGTCCGCCTCAAGGGCCTCCAGGACCGCCGGGAGGGAGGTCGGGACCTGGGGGACGTTGGCGTGCTCGTCGGGGGCGAGCTCGTAGAGGTCCTTGTCGATCGGCTCGGCGGGCTCGATCTTGTTCTTGACGCCGTCGAGGCCGGCCAGGAGGAGGGCCGAGAAGGCGAGGTAGGGGTTGGAGGACGGGTCCGGGGCGCGGAACTCGACGCGCTTGGCCTTGGGGTTGGAGCCCGTGATCGGGATGCGCATCGCGGCGGAGCGGTTGCGCTGCGAGTAGACCAGGTTGACCGGGGCCTCGAAGCCGGGGACCAGGCGGTGGTAGGAGTTCACCGTCGGGTTGGTGAAGGCCAGCAGCGACGGGGCGTGCTTGAGGATGCCGCCGATGTAGTAGCGGGCGGTGTCCGACAGGCCCGCGTAGCCCTGCTCGTCGTAGAAGAGGGGCTCGCCGCCGTTCCACAGGGACTGGTGGACGTGCATGCCGGAGCCGTTGTCACCGAAGATCGGCTTGGGCATGAAGGTCGCGGTCTTGCCGTTGCGCCAGGCGACGTTCTTCACGATGTACTTGAAGAGCATCAGGTCGTCGGCGGCGGCGAGCAGCGTGTTGAACTTGTAGTTGATCTCCGCCTGGCCGGCCGTGCCGACCTCGTGGTGCTGGCGCTCGACCTGCAGGCCGGCCTTGTCCAGCTCCAGGGAGATCTCGGCGCGCAGGTCGGCGAAGTGGTCGACCGGCGGGGCCGGGAAGTAGCCGCCCTTGTAGCGGACCTTGTAGCCGCGGTTGTTGACCTCGGAGCCGGTGTTCCAGGCGCCGGCCTCGGAGTCGATCTCGTAGATCGAGCGGTTCGCGGTGGTCTCGAAGCGGACGTTGTCGAAGACGTAGAACTCGGCCTCGGGGCCGAAGAACGCGGTGTCCGCGATGCCCGTGGAGGCCAGGTAGGCCTCGGCCTTCTTCGCCACGTTGCGCGGGTCACGGCTGTACTGCTCGCCCGTGATCGGGTCGTGGATGAAGAAGTTGACGTTGAGGGTCTTGTCGCGGCGGAAGGGGTCCACCCGGGCCGTGGAGAGGTCGGCGCGCAGGGCCATGTCGGACTCGTGGATGGCCTGGAAGCCGCGGATCGACGAGCCGTCGAAGGCGAGCTCCTCAGCCGGGTCGAAGGCCTTCGCCGGAATGGTGAAGTGCTGCATCACACCCGGCAGGTCGCAGAAGCGGACGTCGACGAACTTCACCTCCTCGTCCGAGATGAACTTCTTGGCCTCGTCGGCGTTCTGGAACATCCAACTCCTCCTAGCCCGCCCGCCGCGAAGGGAACGGGGATTGCTTCGGTGGCGCGGTCCGAGCGGTCCTTCTCGCATCGGCGCGCTGGGGCCGACCCTAGAGAGACGGGATTTCCCAAGCATGACCCGTTTGTTTCGCCGAGGTTAACCGGCCGGTGGCGCGGAGCCGCTGGTCATGCCGTGCGCGAGGAACCGTTCCCCGCGCCCCTGCCCCGACCCGGCTCCCGGGAAACGTACGCCTTACCAGTACCGTGGACGGGTGGACAAGAGGCAAGCAATCGGCTCATGGCTCTCCGGCCCCCGCGCGGCGGCCGAGGAGATGGGCGTCGCATTCGGATACCGCGGCGAGCGCCTGGGACTGCCGGAGAACGGGCCGGGGTCCATCGCCCCGCCGGGACGGCGCATCGGAGCCCTCTTCATCGACTGGGCGCTGTGCATGCTGATCGCATACGGGCTCTTCGCCCACGGGTCGTCCCAGCGCGCCGGCAACTGGGCCCTGTTGATCTTCCTCGTGCTGAGCGTGCTCACCGTCGGGACGGTCGGCTGCACCCCGGGCAAGCGGCTGCTCGGCCTGCGCGTCATCGGCGTCGACGGCGGACGGCTCTCCGTGCCCCGGGTGATCGTGCGCAGTGTGCTGCTCGCCCTCGTCGTGCCCGCGGCCATCTGGGACCGCGACTCCCGCGGGCTCCACGACCGGTTGTCGAACGCCGTTCAGGTGCGGAGCTGATCCGTACGGATATGCGCACGGATATGCGCGAGGGGCGGGCGGAACCTGTTCGGTTCCGCCCGCCCCTTCGTCGTTCGCCGTGCGTCGGCGTCAGCGTCCCTTCGGCATCCGCATGCCGCCCTTGCCCGGCATCGGGCCCTTCGGGATCGGCATGTTGCTCATCAGGTCGCCCAGCGCCCGCAGCCGGTCGTTGACGGCCGTCACCTGCGCGCCCGGCAGCACCCGGGGGAGCTTCAGCAGGGTGGTGTGCAGCTTCTTCAGCGACACCTGGCCCTCGCCCTCGCCGACGATGATGTCGTGCACCGGCACGTCCGCCACGATGCGCGCCATGCGCTTCTTCTCGGCCGCCAGCAGGGCCTTGACCCGGTTGGGGTTGCCCTCGCCGACGAGCACGATGCCCGCCTTGCCGACGGCCCGGTGCACCACGTCCTGGCTGCGGTTCATCGCGACCGCGGGGGTCGTGGTCCAGCCACCGCGGCGGATGTTCTCCAGCACGGCGGCCGCCGCGCCCGGCTGGCCCTCCATCTGCCCGAAGGCAGCGCGCTCGGCGCGGCGTCCGAAGAGGATCGCCATGCCGAGGAAGGCCAGCAGGAAGCCCAGGATGCCCAGGTAGACGGGGTGGCCGATCAAGAAGCCGATGGCGAGCAGGACACCGAAGGTGACAATTCCCACAGCCGCGACGACGAGACCGACCTGAGGGTCGACCTTCTTGGTCATCTTGTAGGTGAGGGCGATCTGCTTCAGCCGCCCGGGGTTCTCGGATGTTTCCTTCCTCGCCATACGGCGAAGTTTACGTCGCCTGCGGACCCGGGGCCGCCACGGCCTCCAGCAGGTGCTGCGCCTCCCTGCGGTCCCTGGCCCGGCGCCGGTCCTCCAGTACGGCCGTCCAGGCGTTGCGCCGGGCGGTGCGCTGCCCGCTGCGCATCAGCAGCTCCTCCAGGGCGCGCAGGGCCCCGGTGACGGACGGGGGGCGGACGGACAGCGTGGACGGCAGTGCGGAGGAGGCGCGGGTGGCTGTCGCCGTGAGTGCGTTGCCGGGCGCGGCCTGCATGTGGAAGTCCCCTCGGATGCGGAAAACGGTGAGGCGTGGAGGGTGGCGTACTGCTGTGCGTGCTTCCATGGTTACCGACTGGTGTTACCAACGGATGACCTGTTGGTCAAACACCTATGAAACGTTGACGCGGCCCGCACGCTTGCTTTGCGTGCGGGCCGCGTCGGCGTTTCACAAGGCTCAGACGGCCTGGGCGGAGGGCTGGGCCGCCCGCTTCTCGATCGCCTGCTGGTACAGACGTCCTGCCCGGTACGAGGAACGGACCAGGGGGCCGGACATGACACCGGCGTAGCCGATCTCCTCCGCCTCCTCCTTCAGCTCCACGAACTCCTGCGGCTTCACCCAGCGCGAGACGGGGTGGTGCCGGGGCGACGGACGCAGGTACTGGGTGATCGTGATCAGCTCGCAGCCCGCGTCGTACAGGTCCTGCAGCGCCTGGCTGATCTCCTCGCGCTCCTCGCCCATGCCGAGGATCAGGTTGGACTTGGTCACCAGGCCGGCCTCGCGGGCCTTGGTGATGACCTCCAGCGAGCGCTCGTAGCGGAAGCCGGGGCGGATGCGCTTGAAGATCCGGGGGACCGTCTCGACGTTGTGCGCGAGCACCTCGGGGCGGGAGGAGAAGACCTCGGCCAGCTGCTCCGGCTTGGCGTTGAAGTCCGGGATCAGCAGCTCGACGCCGGTGTCCGGCATCAGGGCGTGGATCTGGCGCACGGTCTCGGCGTAGAGCCAGGCGCCGCCGTCCTCCAGGTCGTCGCGGGCCACGCCGGTGATCGTCGCGTACTTCAGCTCCATGGACTGCACGGACTCCGCCACGCGGCGCGGCTCGTCGCGGTCCAGGGCCTGCGGCTTGCCGGTGTCGATCTGGCAGAAGTCACAGCGCCGGGTGCACTGGTCGCCGCCGATGAGGAACGTGGCCTCGCGGTCCTCCCAGCACTCGTAGATGTTGGGGCAGCCCGCCTCCTGGCACACGGTGTGCAGGCCCTCGCGCTTCACCAGGCCATGGAGTTCCTTGTACTCGGGGCCCATCTTCGCGCGGGTCTTGATCCACTCGGGCTTCCGCTCGATGGGGGTCTGGGCGTTCCGGACCTCCAAGCGCAGCATCTTGCGTCCGTCGGGTGCGACTGCGGACACGTCCGGCTCCCTATGACTTCGATTCCTCGGCGGACACCAGGGTACGCCCGTTGTTTCCTACGTTCTTACGGCAGCCAGGGCAACCGTGGGGCCGCCCGGCCCATTCCCGGGCGCCCGCCGTGGGCTCGCCCGGGGGCGCCGGGCTCAGCTCGCCTGCGCCTCGACCGCTTCGATCACGCGCGGCTTCGGCTCCGCCGCCGTCAGGATCTCCCGCAGGTGCTTCTCCACCAGCGGGATCACCTCGGACACCGGAACCCGGCGGCCCAGTTCGTTCGACAGCGAGGTCACCCCGGCGTCGCGGATGCCGCAGGGGACGATCCGGTCGAACCAGGTGTTGTCGGGATCACAGTTGATCGCGAAGCCGTGCATCGTCACGCCCTTGGCGATCCGGATGCCGATGGCCGCCAGCTTGCGGTCCTCGCGGCGCTGGCCCGCGTTGGACGGGGCGTACTCCGGGCCGTTCAGGCGCGGGTCGAACTCCTCGTCCGTCAGACGCGGGTCGAAGTCCAGGTTCAGGCCGCCGATCGCCGGGCGCTGGTCGACCGGGTCCCCGAGGACCCACACGCCGCTGCGGCCCTCGACCCGGGTCGTCTCCAGGCCCAGCTCCGCACAGGCGCGGATCAGCGCCTCCTCCAGGCGGCGCACGTGTGCGATCACGTCCACCGGGCGCGGCAGCTTGAGGATCGGGTAGCCGACGAGCTGGCCGGGGCCGTGCCAGGTGATCTTGCCGCCACGGTCCACGTCGACGACCGGGGTGCCGTCCAGGGGGCGCTCGCTGTCCTCCGTGCGCCGTCCGGCCGTGTAGACCGCCGGGTGCTCCAGCAGCAGGCACGTGTCCGGAATCTCGTCCGCGAACCGGGCGGCGTGCACCCGGCGCTGCTCCTGCCACGCCTCCTGGTACTCGACGGCGTCCGCCCCGAAGCCCAGATGGACAAAGCGCAGCTCACTCACGACAGCTCCTCGTGTGTATCGCACGGTTGCGCGGGTTGCGCGGTCTTTCTCGCGCCCCTGCCACTGTACGGGCGGCCGGCGGCATTGCCGCAGGCGGCCGACTGCGGGGAGCCGTGGGGGATCTGCGGTGCTCTGTGGGGGCGGTCCTCGGGGGGCGTCGCGTCAGCAGGCCGCCATGTCTATTTGATCTGTCCTCACACGATCGGATGAATGCGGGGCGAAGGCGGCGATCAGGGCGTTAGGCGGCCGCTAAATTCACGCCGTTCCAGGACGAGATCAGGGAGACCGGCAGGCTGATGACGGAACGACCCCCACAGCGCATTCCCAACCGTCAGCTTGCTGCCCTCATCGCGGAGGCCGGCTTCTCCAACGCGGGGCTCGCCCGCCGCGTCGACCAGCTCGGGCTCGAGCACGGGCTCGATCTGAGATACGACAAGACCTCCGTCACCCGGTGGCTGCGCGGGCAGCAGCCGCGGGGGACGACCCCGGCGCTGATCGCCGAGGTCTTCACCCGGCGGCTCGGGCGGCGGCTGTCCGCCCAGGACCTCGGGCTGGACGCGTGCGCCCCGGTGTACGCGGGGCTCGAGTTCGCCTCCTCCCCGGAGGAGGCCATCGACATCGTGAGCGGGCTCTGGCGCAAGGACTCCGGGAGCCACACCGAGCTGCGGAAGATCGCCTTCACCCCGGCCGGGCTGGTGGTGCCGAGCCGGGACTGGCTCATCGGGCGCGCGGACGAACGGGTGGCGCGCGGCACCGCGCCCGCGCCCTCCGGTGAGGGCGCGCGGCCTGCTGCGGCGGCGCGCGCCCCGGGGCTCGCGCATGTGCCCGCGCAGCGGCAGCGGCTCGCCGAGCGGGCGCCCGGGAGCCGGGTGTCCATGGGGGACATCGCGGCACTGCGGTCCGTGGGGGAGCTCTTCCGGACCCTGGACCACGCCTACGGGGGTGGCCACGCCCGGCAGGCGCTCGTGCGGTACCTGGAGCACGAGGCCGAGCCGATGCTGCGCGGGACGTACGGGGAGACCACCGGGCGGCGGCTCTTCGCCGCGGCTGCCGATCTGACGCGGCTTGCCGGGTGGACCTCTTACGACATTGCCGCGCATGGGCTTGCGCAGCGGTACTACGTGCAGGCGCTGCGGCTTGCCCAGGCCGCGGGGGACCGGGCCTACGGCAGTTATGTGCTCGTGACGATGAGTCGGCAGGCTGTTTACCTCGGGCACGGGCGAGAAGCCGTGCAGCTGGCCCGGGTCGCCCAGCAGGGTGTCGGGTCCAGTGTGCCTGCCGTGGTGCAGTCCTTGCTTCATTCGGTCGAGGCCCGGGGGCACGGCGTGCTCGGGGAAGTGCGGGCCTGTTCCGCCTCGTTGGCCCGGGCCGAGCGGGCTCTGGAAGGGGCTCGGCCCGGGGATGAAGTGCCCTATTGGGCGCGGTTCTTCGACGAGGCGCAGCTTGCCGACGAGTTCGCGCACTGTCATCGGGACCTGCAGCAGTATCGGGCTGCTGCGCAACATGCGGAGAGGTCTCTGCAGTTGCGGAGTCCTGCCTATGCGCGGAGTCGGCTGTTCTGTCGGGTTGTGCTGGCCTCGGCCCGGCTGGGGTTGGGAGAGCTTGAGCAGGCCTGCGCGTTGGGGGCTGAGGCGGCTCAGGCTGCTGCCGAGATGCGGTCCGTGCGGGCGCTCGAGTATGTGCGGGACTTCGAGCGGCGGCTCGAGCCCTACCGCGATGCTGCGGCCGTTCGCGGGTACCGGGAGCGGGTTGCCGCCTTGTGAGCAGGGGCGGGGGCGGGGTGGGGACGGGCCCTTCCGGGGACTGAACTTTTTGTGGCGAGCTGTTCCGCGTGAGGGCGCCCCGCACTTTTGCCCCAAAAAGTTTTTACGTCCCTCTCCAGGGCCCGTCCCCACCCCGCCCCCTTGCGTTCGGGGCTCCTCCCTTGCGTGCGGGGTCGGTTACGCCGCTCGTAGGGTTGCCGCTCCCGTGCCCGGGTGGATTCCCAGGTCGCGCAGGACCGCTTGGGCTGCTCGGCGGCCCGAGAAGAGTGCGCCCTGGACCGTGCTGGTGTCCCGGTGGTCTCCGCAGACGTAGAGGCCCGAGAGAAGGCGGACCGGGCGGCGCACGTCGTGCGGGGGCGGCATCGCCGGGACCGCGTCCGGGTCGTGGTGGGCCGACAGCAGTTGCCAGTTCGTTGTGGATGTGCGGTAGATCTCTGCTAGTTGGGCTCGGGCTGCTCGGTCCAGTTCGGTGGTGGGGATGCCTGCCCTTGGGCCCAGGATTGTTGATGTGATGAGGGCCCTGTTGGCTGGGGCTCGTGACGGGTCTACTTCGCTTGTCACTGTCGTGTGTGACACCGGGCCTCGGCAGGTGCCCGTCAGGATCAGTGAGGCGTCGTGGTGCGGCGCTTCGTCGGTTGTGTGGTGCAGGACTGCTACCTGGTGGAAGTCCGGGCAGCGGAGGCCCGGGATCAGGTCCGCTGCGGCTCGGGCTCCCGTGGCGACCACTACGGAGCGACAGGTGATGTCGCCGTGGCCTGCCGTGCCCACTGTGGTGGTGCAGACCGTTTTTGCGTTGACTCCTGTGCGGATCGTTCCCGGGGGGAGTGCCGCTGTGAGGAGGGCCGGGAGTGTTTCCGCCCCTCCTGAGGGGAGGCAGAGGCGGCCCCTTGCGTAGCCCCGCAGGACCAGGTCCGCGCAGCGGCTCGACGTCGTCAGATCCGGGTCCGAGAGCAGGGAGACCAGGAGGGGGCGCAGGAAGCCGTCGACCGTGCGGGCCGGCAGGCCGCGGCCGGCCAGGGTCGTGGCCGTGGGGCGGTCCGGCCGGGCCAGCATCCGGTCGATGGGCAGCGCGGCAAGGCGGGCCAGTGCCGCGCCGAGCCGCGCTTGATCGAGACCCGCACTGCGGGATGCCCGGGCGGCGGCGAAGGCGCGTGCCGTGGTGAACGCACGCTTCGCGCCCCGGAGTTCACCGGTGCGGTGGTTGCGGCCGTCGAGGTGGACCAGCACGCCCGGGGTGAACGGGCGCAGGGTGAGACCGTCGAGACCGGGCGTGCGGAGCAGCTCGGGGAACGAGGTGTTGAGCAGCTGGCCGGTGCGGTCCAGTCGGAAATCGTCGATCCGGTCCGTCCTCATCCTGCCGCCCGGCCGGTCGGCTGTTTCCAGGACGAGGACCTTCACCCCTGCTTCGGTCAGGTGGTGTGCCGCAGAGAGGCCGGCCAGTCCGGCCCCCACGATGACGACGTCGGCGTGGTCTGCGCTGCTGAGCACGTGCCCTCCCGGGGGTCGGTCCGCTCGCTCGGGGGCCTGATGCCCCCAACCGGCTGCGCCGATGCGTGAGTTCGCCTCGACCGTAGAGAGAAATCCGGTCAATCACAGTCGCGCACGGGGTGAGCACGGTCGCACAGTGGTCGCACAAACCCATCGGTGGGTGCGGGGACGGTGGGCGTCATCCCTCCGTCAGCGCCGCGCGTACCGCGCTCTCGGGGTCGGGGCAGGAGAAGGTGAAGCCGGAGTCCAACAGGCGCCGGGGCACGACGCGCTGGCTGGCCAGCACATCCGTCGCCATCTCCCCGAGCGCCAGCCTGAGCGCCGGAGCGGGCGCGGTGAACAGCGTGGGGCGGTGCAGCACACGGCCCATGGCGGCCGTGACTTCGCGGTTCGTGGCCGGGTTGGGGGCTGTCAGGTTCACCGGGCCGGAGAGTGTATTTGTTGTGATGATGTGGCGCAGTGCTGCGATGTGGTCCCTCAGGGCGATGAAGCTCCAGTACTGGTCGCCGTTGCCCATGCGGCCGCCCATGCCTGCCTTGAACAGGGGGAAGAGCTTCGCCCAGGCGCCTCCGGTCCGGGCCACCACCAGGCCTGTGCGGGGGAGGACCGTACGGATTCCCGCTTCGGCGGCCGGTGTTGCGGCCTCCTCCCATTCCGTGCAGACGTCGGCCAGAAAGCCACGGCCCGGCGGGGTGTCCTCGTCGACCGGTCGGTCGCCCGTGTCGCCGTAGATGCCGATGGCGCTCGCGCTGATCAGCACCGCGGGCGGGGTGTCGAGGGACGCCACGGCCTCGGCGACCGCGGTGGTGCCCAGGACGCGGCTGTCCCGGATCTCCTTCTTGTAGGCGGCGGTCCAGCGGTGGTCGCCCACGCCGGCGCCCGCCAGGTGCACCACGGCCTCGCAGCCCGCCAGGCCCGCCGTATCCACCCACTGGCGCCGGGGATCCCACTGCACCTCGTTCCGCGCCCCCGGCGCGCGCCGCACGAGGCGGACGACCTGGTGGCCGTCTGCCTCCAGGGAACGGACGAGTGCGGAGCCGATGAGGCCGGTCGAGCCGGTGACTGCGATGCGCATGGGACCCATCCTGCCTCCGTTTCCTGTGGGGTTCCGGGTCACTCCCGGAAGCGGTCCC
Source organism: Streptomyces sp. NPDC002536 (assembly GCF_053594995.1). Classification (NCBI taxonomy): domain Bacteria; kingdom Bacillati; phylum Actinomycetota; class Actinomycetes; order Kitasatosporales; family Streptomycetaceae; genus Streptomyces; species Streptomyces sp. NPDC002536. The sequence goes on along the minus strand of NZ_JBSFWU010000047.1, from coordinate 15,606 downwards.
ACAGCTTCGGGAAGCGCTCCGGCAGCAGGGCGTCGTCCTCCACGTCGAACGCCGTGCCCAGCGGCTCCGCCGGCTGGTCCGGCAGGCCCAGGTCGGGCAACTCGCTGCCCGTCAGCTGCTCGTACGCCTCGTCCGCGGCGTAGCCGAGGTCCTCCCCGTCGCCGTCCACCTCGTCGTCGAAGTCCTCCAGCAGCTCGGCCAGGCTGTCCGGGTCGTGCACCGCCCCCTCGTAGGTCTCCCGGCCCTGGCCGATCAGCCAGCAGCGGAAGGAGTCGAAGGCGTCGTCGCTCGCCCCGTCCAGCAGTACGGACGCCGCACCCCACAGGTCCCAGAGGTACGCGCGGTTGTACCGCGCCTCGAAGTGCCGGGCGAAGTCCACCACGCTGTCGGGGTCGAGTTGCAGCAGCCGCTCGACCAGCACATCGGCCTGGTCCTCCGCATCGCCCTCGGCGGCGTCGCGGGCGCTGTCGACCAGGTCCCAGAACTCCGTCTCGTCCATCACGCCACAAGCATCGGCCCTGGCACCGGGCAACGCACCCGGAGCGGGCCGGATGCGGCCGTCTCGTAATACACGACAGGAGGTGTCGGGTATCGCTGGGAGTGTCGGTGGTGATCGACCGACGAGAGGAAGACCGTGGTGAAGAGTTCGCTGGACGGGAAGGTGGCGCTGGTCGCGGGGGCCACGCGGGGTGCCGGGCGGGCGATGGCCGTGGCCCTGGGAGCCGCCGGGGCCGTCGTCTACGCGACCGGGCGCACGACGCGGGAGCGGCAGAGCGAGGTGGGGCGCCCGGAGACGATCGAGGAGACGGCGGAACTGGTGACCGCGGCGGGCGGGACCGGGATCGCCGTCCCCACCGATCACTTGGAGCCGGAGCAGGTCCGGGCGCTCGTGGAGCGCATCGACCATGAGCACGGGCGGCTCGACGTGCTCGTCAACGACGTGTGGGGCGGGGAGCGCCTGATCGAGTTCAGCAAGAAGGTGTGGGAGCTCGACCTGGACAAGGGGCTGCGGATGCTGCGGCTGGCCATCGACACCCATGCCATCACCAGCCACTTCGCGCTGCCGTTGCTGGTGCGGCGGCCCGGCGGGCTGGTGGTGGAGGTCACCGACGGGACCGCGGAGTTCAACACCGCCCACTACCGGGAGAATCTGCTGTACGACCTCGCCAAGTACGGGCCGATCAGGATGGCCTGGGCGCTGGCCGAGGAACTGCGGGAATGCGGGGGCACGGCCGTCGCCCTGAGCCCCGGCTTCCTGCGGTCCGAGGAGATGCTCGACCACTTCGGGGTCACCGAGGCGAACTGGCGGGACGCGGTGGAGAAGGAGCCGTCCTTCGCCATCGCCGAGTCCCCGGCCTTCGTCGGCCGGGCGGTCGTCGCGCTCGCCGCCGATCCCGGGCGGGCGCGGTGGAGCGGGCAGTCCCTGTCCAGCGGGCAGCTGGCCGCCCACTACGGGTTCACGGACGTGGACGGCTCGCGGCCGGACGCCCTCCGGTACATCCAGGAGGTGTGGTACGAGGGGCGGGATGCGGCTGCGGAGGATTATCGGTAGAGCTCGGCAGCACGCGACATCGCCTCGGCGAACTGCTCGCGCAGTTCCGGCGGTTCGATGATCTCCGCCTCCGGGCCCAGGGTCAGCAGCTGCTCGTAGGCCACCTCCAGTGACTCGACGGGCAGGGTGAGCGTGATGCGGCCCTGCTCGTCGGGCCCGCCCGCCCGGTCGACCGCCTCGCGGGCCGCGGCCGGGTCCGCCGTGTGCGGCAGGCGGCGGGCGCCCTCCGGGGTGAGGCGCAGGACGACGGTCTCGCGCAGGATCGAGCGGGCGAACTGCGCCGCGCGCTCCTCCCAGAAGGCCGCGAGGTCGAAGGACTCCGCGCGCCGGAAGCGCTCGTCCTGCAGCCGGACGTCCGTGAAGCGGTCCGCCCGGTAGATGCGGAAGTCCTTGCCGGCGCGGGCCGCCGCGTACCAGACGCCCGCCTTGAGGACGAGGCCGTACGGCTCCAGCTCGCGCTCCACCTCGGCGTCCTTGCGCCGGTAGCGGACGAGGACCCGGCGGTCGTCCCAGACCGCGTCAGCGAGGGCGGGCAGCAGGGGCGGCGGGGTGTGCGGGTGCCACCAGCCGGGGGCGTCCAGGTGGAAGCGCTGGGCCGCGCTGTCGGGGGCGTCGCCGAGCTCCGGCAGGAGGGCGGCGGAGACCTTGAGGCGGGCCGCCGAGGCCGCGTCCGCCAGGCCCATCTCGCGCAGCGCGGCGGGTACTCCGGAGAGGAAGAGAGCTTCTGCTTCGGTGCGGCCGAGGCCTGTGAGGCAGGTGCGGTAACCGCCGATGAGGCGGTAGCCGCCGGCGCGGCCGCGGTCCGCGTAGACCGGGATCCCGGCCTCGGACAGGGCGAGGACGTCGCGGGCGACCGTGCGCTCCGAGACCTCCAGGCGGCGCGCCAGCTCCGCGCCCTCCCCCATAGCCTGAACGGCATGGGAGGTACCCCCACCGTGGGGCGGGACTGGAGCAGGAGCACCATCTTGATCAGCCGTGCCGCGCGCATGCCTCCCATGATGACGGGGAGCACCGACACGGCAGGGCGCGACGACAGGACCCCGGCGCCGGCCAGGGCAACGGATGACGCTCGGGGACCTGCAGTCTCGTCCGGTGCCGCCCCCCGTCACAGGACAGGGCGTGAGGGGCGCGGCTCCGTGGAGACCATACGCCCCTGATCGATGATCGATCAATCCCTCTGTGGAGAATGCGCGGAAATCCCGCTCAGACCTGCGGCGCGCAGCTCAGCACGTGCGCCTTGAGCAGCTCGCAGATGGCCGGGTCGCGGCGCCGGAACGCCGCCACGAGCTGCGCATGCTCCTCCGCGTGGGGCCGTGGCTCGGGGCGCAGCCAGCGGATCGACAGAGTCGTCCACACCTCGATGCCCAGCGACTCCCAGGTGTGCAGCAGCACGGAGTTGCCCGCCGCCTCCACGATCGCGCGGTGGAAGGCCACCGTGTGCCGGACCTGTGCCTCGCTGTCGCCGGCCTCGTCCGCCGCGTACAGCGCCGTCACCTCGCGCTCCAGCGCCGAGGGGTCCTCGGCCAGGGCCTCGGCGGCCAGTTCGGCGGCCACCTGCTCCAGGCCCGCCCGCACCGGGTAGCTCTCCTTGAGGTCGGCCGCGGTCAGCTCCCGCACCCGGACGCCCTTGTTGGGGGCAGACTCGATCAGCCGCAGCGACTCCAGCTCGCGCAGCGCCTCGCGCACCGGGGTCTGGCTCACCAGCAGCTCGGCCGCGATCCGCCGCTCCACGATCCGCTCGCCCGGCTGCCAGCGCCCGCCGACGATCCCCTCCAGGATGTGCTCGCGGATCTGCTCGCGCAGCGAGTGGACGACGGGTGGTGCCATGGGTGCTCCTCAACGGGCGTGAATCGGCGGGAATTAGAGGGAATCGGACGTCATTATGGCTGCAAGCACGGCAAAGGGCGCGACCCCGGTCGTATCGGAATACGATCCGGGGCCGCGCCCTGAGGAACCCGAAGGGTGCCGGGGAGTTACAGACCGATCTCGGTCTCGAACTCCGCGGCCTCCAGGATCTGCTTGACCGCGGTCAGGTAGCGGGCCGCGTCGGCGCCGTCCACCAGACGGTGGTCGTAGGACAGCGTCACGTAGGTCATGTCGCGGACGCCGATGGTGGTGCCCTCGGCGGTCTCGATGACGACCGGACGCTTGACCGTCGCGCCGATGCCCAGGATCGCGACCTGGTTCGGGGGCACGATGACCGTGTCGAACAGCGCACCGCGCGAGCCGGTGTTGCTGATCGTGAAGGTCGCGCCGGACATCTCGTCCGGGCTGATCTTGCCCGTGCGGACCTTGCCGGCCAGCTCGGCGGTCTTCTTGGCGACGCCCGCGATGTTGAGGTCACCCGCACCCTTGATGACCGGGGTCATCAGGCCCTTCTCCGAGTCGACGGCGATGCCGACGTTCTCGGAGTCGAAGTAGGTGATGGTGCCCTCGTCCTCGTTGATCCGGGCGTTGATGACCGGGTGGGCCTTCAGCGCCTGGACGGCGGCCTTGACGAAGAACGGCATCGGGGACAGCTTGACGCCCTCGCGGGCGGCGAACGCGTCCTTGGCCTTGCCGCGCATCTTCATGATCTTGGTGATGTCCACCTCGACCACGGAGCTGAGCTGGGCCTGGCCGTGCAGCGCCTTCATCATGTTGTCGGCGATGACCTTGCGCATGCGCGGCATCTTGACCGTCTGACCGCGCAGCGGGGACACCTCGAGGGCCGGGGCCTTCGGGGCGGCGGCCGGAGCCGGGGCAGCGGCGGCGGGGGGGGCCGGAGCGGCCTTCGCCTCGGCGGCGGCGATGACGTCCTGCTTGCGGATGCGACCGCCGACGCCGGTGCCGGCGACGGTGGACAGGTCGACGCCGGACTCGGCGGCGAGCTTGCGCACCAGCGGGGTGACGTACGCGCCGTCGGCGGCCGGAGCAGCGGCGGCGGGGGCCGGGGCGGCCGGGGCCACCGGGGCGGGAGCGGCCGGAGCCACCGGAGCCGGGGCGACCGGGGCAGCCGGGGCGACGGGCGCGACCGGGGCCGGAGCCACGGGGGCGGCCGGAGCCGGGGCGGGGGCCGGGGCCTCCTGGACCGGAGCCGGAGCCGGGGCCGGGGCGGCCGGGGCGGGCGCGGCGGCCGGAGCGGCACCCGCGACACCGATCACGGCGAGCTTGGCGCCGACCTCGGCGGTCTCGTCCTCGCCGACCAGGATCTCCAGCAGGGTGCCGGAGGCGGGGGCGGGGATCTCGGTGTCGACCTTGTCGGTGGAGACCTCGAGCAGCGGCTCGTCGGCCTCGACCGTCTCGCCGACCTCCTTCAGCCAGCGGGTGACGGTGCCCTCGGTGACCGACTCGCCCAGCGCGGGCAGCACGACGTCGGTGCCGACGGCGGCCGGGGCAGCGGCGGCCGGAGCCGGCGCGGCCGGAGCCTCGGCCACGGGGGCCGGGGCGGCGGGGGCCTCGACGACCGGGGCCGGGGCCGGAGCCTCGGCGGCGGCCGGAGCCGGGGCAGCGGCGGGGGCGCCGGTGCCGTCGTCGATGATGGCCAGCTCCGAGCCGACCTCGACCGTCTCGTCCTCGGCGACCTTGATGGACGCGAGGATGCCGGAGGCGGGGGCGGGGATCTCGGTGTCGACCTTGTCGGTGGAGACCTCGAGCAGCGGCTCGTCGGCCTCCACGCGCTCACCCTCGGCCTTGAGCCAGCGGGTGACGGTGCCCTCGGACACGCTCTCGCCGAGCGCCGGCAGGGTTACGGAAACCGCCATGGTGCGGTTGCTCCTTACGATTGGGGGGATGGTGGTGCGCTCGGGACTCAGTCGTGCGAGTGCAGCGGCTTGCCGGCCAGGGCCAGGTGAGCCTCGCCCAGAGCCTCGTTCTGCGTCGGGTGCGCGTGGATGAGCTGCGCGACCTCGGCGGGCAGCGCCTCCCAGTTGTAGATCAGCTGGGCTTCGCCGACCTGCTCGCCCATACGGTCGCCGACCATGTGGACGCCGACCACGGCGCCGTCCTTGACCTGGACGAGCTTGATCTCGCCCGCGGTCTTGAGGATCTTGCTCTTGCCGTTGCCCGCGAGGTTGTACTTCAGGCTGACGACCTTGTCCGCGCCGTACAGCTCCTTGGCCTTCGCCTCGGTGATGCCGACGGAGGCGACCTCGGGGTGGCAGTACGTGACGCGCGGCACGCCGTCGTAGTCGACCGGCACGGGGTTCAGACCGGCCAGGCGCTCCGCCACCAGGATGCCCTCGGCGAAGCCGACGTGCGCGAGCTGGAGGGTCGGGACGAGGTCACCGACGGCCGAGACGGTCGGCACGTTGGTCTGCATGTACTCGTCGACGAGGACGTAGCCGCGGTCCATGGCGACCCCGGCCTCCTCGTAGCCCAGGCCCTGGGAGACCGGGCCGCGGCCGACGGCGACGAGCAGCAGCTCGGCCTCGAAGGTCTTGCCGTTCTCCAGCGAGACCTTCACGCCCGACTCGGTGTACTCGACACCGGAGAAGCGGGAGCCGAGGGAGAAGTTGATGCCGCGCTTGCGGAAGGCGCGCTCCAGCAGCTTGGAGCTGTTCTCGTCCTCGACCGGGACGAGGTGCGGGAGCGCCTCGACGATCGTGACGTCCACGCCGAACGACTTCCACGCGGAGGCGAACTCGACGCCGATGACGCCGCCGCCCAGCACGATCGCGGACTTCGGCACGCGGTCCAGGACCAGCGCGTGGTCCGAGGAGATGACGCGGTTGCCGTCGATGGTCAGGCCCGGCAGCGACTTCGGCACGGAGCCGGTCGCCAGCAGGACGTGGCGGCCGGTGATGCGCTGGCCGTTGACGTCCACGGAGGTCGGGGAGGACAGACGGCCCTCGCCGGTGATGTAGGTGACCTTGCGGGAGGCGACCAGACCCTGCAGGCCCTTGTACAGGCCGGAGATCACGTCGTCCTTGTACTTGTGGACGCCCGCGATGTCGATGCCCTCGAGGGATGCCTTGACACCGAACTGCTCGGCCTCACGGGCCTGGTCCGCGACCTCGCCGGCGTGCAGCAGAGCCTTGGTGGGGATGCAGCCGCGGTGCAGGCAGGTGCCGCCCAGCTTGTCCTTCTCGATCAGGGCGACGTTGAGACCCAGCTGGGCCCCGCGCAGGGCGGCGGCGTAACCACCGCTACCGCCTCCGAGGATCACTAGGTCGAAAACGGTGCTGGCGTCGTTCGCCACGTCACGTCCTCCATGCATGGGTACGCCGTTGCCGGTCAACGGTGACCGGGCGGCGGCTGTCGTTCGGCCGCATTTCGTCGGCCCTGTGAATAAGGGGGCCCTGTCCTGCCGAGACAACATCTTCGCACTTGTTGACGGAGGGCGGGACGCCGGGCGGGTCTCAGCGGCGACTGATGCGTCACCTTTGAGGGTTACTAGTGCGTAGAAAAGTACGTTTTCGTTGAGAGCGAACGCACCACGGCCCCGGGCGCATTCCCGGGGCCGCGGATCCTGCGCCGCGGGTCAGCCCAGGTCGCCGTCGGCGGTGCGCTCCGCCAGGCGGACCAGGGTGCGCACCGCGGAGCCGGTGCCGCCCTTCGGGGTGTAGCCGAACGGGGCGGACTCGTGGAAGGCCGGGCCCGCGATGTCCAGGTGGCCCCAGGCGATGCCCTCGCCCACGAACTCCTTCAGGAAGATGCCGGCGATCAGGCCGCCGCCCATGCGCTGGCCCATGTTGGCGATGTCGGCCACCGGGGAGTCCATGGTCTTGCGCAGCTCGGCCGGCATCGGCATCGGCCAGGCCTGCTCGCCGGCCTCCTCCGCCGTCTCGTACAGCGCGGTGCGGAAGGCCTCGTCGTTGGCCATCACGCCGAAGGTGCGGTCGCCGAGGGCCAGCACCATCGCGCCGGTCAGGGTGGCGACGTCCACGATCGCGTCGGGGTTCTCCTCCGAGGCGCGGGTGAGGGCGTCGGCCAGCACCAGGCGGCCCTCGGCGTCGGTGTTGAGCACCTCGACGGTCTTGCCGCTGTACATGGTGAGCACGTCGCCCGGACGGGTGGCGGTGCCGGAGGGCATGTTCTCCGCGAGGGCCAGCCAGGCCGTCACGTTGACCTGCAGCCCGAGCTTGGCGGCGGCCACGACCGCGGCGAACACGGCGGCGGCACCGCTCATGTCGCACTTCATGGTCTCGTTGTGGCCGGCCGGCTTCAGGGAGATGCCGCCCGAGTCGTAGGTGATGCCCTTGCCGACGAGGGCGAGGGTCTTCTCCGCCTGGGGGTGGGTGTAGCCGAGGCGCACCAGGCGGGGCGGGTTCGCCGAGCCCTGGCCGACGCCCATGATGCCGCCGTAGCCGCCCTTGATCAGCGCCTTCTCGTCCAGCACCTCGATCTTGAGGCCGTGCTCCTTGGCCGCGGTCTGGGCGGCCTCGGCGAAGAGCTTGGGGGTGAGGGCGTTGGACGGGGTGTTGATCAGGTCGCGGGCCCGGTTGACCTCCGCGGCCACGGCCGCGGCGCGCTCGGCGGCGGCCTTGAAGGCCTTGTCGCGCGGCTTGGCGCCGAGGATCGCGGCCTCGCCCAGCGGGCCGCCCTTGTCGTCCTTCTTCTTGCCGTTGCCGTTGGAGCGGAAGGCCGTGAAGGAGTACGCGCCGAGCAGCGCGCCCTCGCCGATCGCGGCGGCGGACTCGGCGTCCTCGACGGGCAGCGCGAACGCGGCCTTCTTGGTGCCGGCCAGCGCGCGGGCCGCGGTGCCGGCGGCGCGGCGCAGGGCCTCCTCGGTGAAGACCTCGTCCTTGGCGGGGAGTTCGCCGAGGCCGACCGCCAGCACGACCGGGGCCTTGAGGCCGGACGGAGCCGGGAGCTTGGTCACCTCGCCCTCGTCGCCGGAGGCGCCCAGGGTCTCCAGGACCGAGGCCAGCTTGCCGTCGAAGGCCTGGTCCACGACCTCGGCGCCGGGCGCGACGACGGGACCCTTCGGGCCCTTGGCGACGCCGACGACGACGACGTCCGCGCGGAGCGTCGCCGCTGTGGAAGTGCTGAGAGTCAGAGCAGTCACGGTGGTGAAGTCTCTCTTCCGTTGAGTTTCGGCCGAGCGCGTCCCGCGGGGCCCTTGCGCATCGTATGCGCCGTGTTTGCGTGGGCCTCGCCCGGCTGCGGGTCGTATGTGGCTTGTCATGCGGTTCCCTGAGCGCCCTGTGGGGCTCAGGCCAGTGTCATTGCGAGGAGTGCCGCTGTCGATGCCGTTTCGGCGAGGGCGCCGAAGACGTCGCCCGTGACGCCGCCGAGGCGGGTGCAGCAGCGGCGCAGCAGGAGTTCGGCGGCGAGCAGGGCGAACAGCAGGGCGCCGGCCGTGTGCAGGGCCGCGTACGGGCCGAGCAGTGCGCCCGTCGCCGCCGCCGCGCAGAGGGCCAGGGCGGTGGCGGTCAGCGCCGCGGGCACCGGCACCGCGCCCGCGACCGCCGCGCCGAGGCCCTCCGGGCGGGCGGCGGGCACCCCGCGGCGGGAGGCGAGCGTCAGCGCGCAGCGCGCGGCGAGCCCCGCCACGACGGCCGCCACGGCGCCGCGGACCGTACCGGCCTCGTACGACTGCGCCAGGGCGGCCACTTGGCCCAGCAGCGTGAGCACCAGCGTGACCACGCCGAACGGGCCGATGTCCGACTGCTTCATGATGCGCAGCGCATCTGCGGCGGGCTTGCCGCTGCCGAGCCCGTCGGCGACGTCCGCGAGCCCGTCCAGATGCAGCCCCCGGGTCAGCACGGCGGGCACCGCGACCGTGGCCACGGCGGCGAGCAGCGGGCCCGCGCCCAGCAGCGTCAACAGCAGGCCTGCGGCCGCCGCGCAGCCGCCCACGACCAGTCCGGCCAGGGGTGCCGCGAGCATTCCGCCGCGGGCCGCGGCGCGGTCCCAGCGGGTGAGCGGGACCGGCAGCACCGTCAGGGTGCCGAAGGCGAAGCGCAGGGCGTCCGCGACGGTGGCGCGGGGCGGGGGCGTGGCGTGCATCCGGGCAGGCTATCCAGCGGGCCGGATGCACCGCGCGACTGAAATACCGCACACTCTGCAGGAGCGGATTTCCGTGACTCCTCCTCCCCGCGAACGGGGCGGCTTCTCACTCGGCTCCGGGGAGCCTCATGACGGCCAAGCCCTGACCGCTGCCCGAGGACAGGGGCACAACGTACTACGCCGCTTCGCGGCTCCGCAGGCGAAGGACGAAAGATGGGTCACTGGCTGGCACGCAACATCGTCGATCCCGGAAAGCTGCCGTTGCTGCTCGCGCTCACCGCGTTCGTCCTGACGTTCCTGGTCACCCGGGTCATCACCCGTCTCATCCGGGCGGGCAGGGGTCCCTTCCGCAACATCAGGCCCGGCGGGCTGCACGTGCACCATGTGGTGCCGGGCATCGTGCTGATGGTGGTCGGCGGCTTCGGCGCGGTCGCCGCGAGCCGGCAGGGCTTCGGGGCGGCGGTCTCGGCGGTGCTGTTCGGCAGCGGCGCGGGGCTGGTGCTGGACGAGTTCGCGCTGGTGCTGCACCTGGACGACGTCTACTGGACCGAACAGGGCCGCAAGAGCGTGGAGATCGTGGTGCTCACGGCAGCCCTGGTGGGGCTGGTGCTCTCCGGCTTCTCCCCGTTCGGGGTCAACGAGCTCACCCCCGACGAGCTGCAGAACCGCACCATCGTGGTGGCCAACACCCTCGCCAACTTCCTCATCGCGCTGTTCGCCCTCGCCAAGGGCAAGCCCCGGATCGCCCTGATCGGCGCGGTCGTTCCGCTGGTGGCCCTGGTGGGCGCGATCCGGCTGGCCCGGCCCGGGTCGCCCTGGTACCGGCGCTTCTACCGCAACCGGCCGCGGGCCCGGCGCCGGGCGAGGGTGCGCGCCTACCGGCACGACGCGCGCTGGGCGGCTTTCCGGCGCCGCTTTCACGACCTGGTGGCGGGGGCCCCGGACCGCTGATCCCGCTCCCGGTGCTCGTCGCTGCGCGGCTTGCGGCGTCTTCGGGCCTCGTCCACCCCGCACACCACCAGCATCACGGCCACCGCGGCGATGTGCTCCTTGCCCGCCAGGTTGGGCTTGACCAGCACCTCGACCACCATGGCCAGCACCACGCCGGCACAGGTCAGCCAGGCGCGGTAGCGCCAGGACAGATACACCGCCAGGCCGACCACCGCCGCCGACGGGCCGGTGTCGATGATCTTCGCGGCCTCCGGCGGCAGCCCCAGCGGCGAGCCCGGGCCGATGGCCACGCCCAGCCGCGCGTACATGGTCCCGGCGAGCGTGGCGGTGTACGAGACCGCGAGGGTGCGCCACTTGCCGATGCACGCCTCGGCGATGCCGAAGACGATCAGGATCTGGGCCAGCGCACCCCACACCGGCAGGTCGAGCGCGGGGACGAACAGCGACAGCGGGGTCCGCAGCAGCGCCTGCCACCAGGGCAGCTGCGCCTGGACGGAGCCGAGCCGCTGGACGGGCTCGAAGCCCCAGTGCTGGTTCTGGACGATCTGGAAGAGCGAGGTGAGGACGACGGCGGTGAGCGTCATGGGGACGGCCCGCAACCGGTTGCGGACGAACGCCCCCCGGACCGCCTCGTACAGCGGACCCCACTCGGTGCGCGCGGCGCGACGCAGCGCCGCGCGCATCGTCAACGTCGGCTCTCCAGGTGTTTCCGGTTGAGCCACTTGGGCAGGCCGGGCGCCTCCAGGAACCCCTCGGCGCGGGCGCTGGCGATGCCGATCCGCAGCAGGTCACTGCTCTTCTCGAACAGCATGAAACGAGGCTCCCAGATGGGGCGGTATTTCGCATTTGCTCGGTAGAGGGACTCGATCTGCCACCAGCGCGAGAAGAAGCTCAGCAGCGACCGCCACATCCGCAGCACCGGGCCCGCGCCCAGCCGCGAGCCGCGCTCGAAGACCGAGCGGAACATCGCGAAGTTCAGCGACACCTGGTGGATGCCCAGCTGCCGGGCCTGCTGCAGGAGTTCGATGACCATGAACTCCATCAGGCCGTTCTCGGAGTCCCGGTCACGGCGCATCAGGTCCAGGGAGAGGCCCTTGGGACCCCACGGGACGAAGCTGAGCAGCGCGCGCAGCTCGCCGTGGGTGTCGTAGCACTCGAGCATCACGCAGCGCCCGTCGTCCGGATCGCCGAGCCGGCCCAGCGCCATGGAGAAGCCGCGCTCGGTGGCGCCGTCGCGCCAGTCGTCGGCACGGCGCAGCAGATGGTCCATCTCCGGCTCGGGGATGTCCTCGTGGCGGCGGACGGTGACGGTGTAACCGGCGCGCTTGACGCGGTTGTACGCCTGGCGCACGGTGCGCATCGCACGCCCGTCCAAGGTGAACTCCCCGGTGTCCACGATGGCTTCGTCACCCAGCTCCAGGGCGTCCAGGCCGTGCCGCGAGTAGATGGTGCCGCCCTCCTCGCTCGCGCCCATCACGGCCGGGATCCAGCCGTGCTCGCGCGCCTGTGCCAGCCAGGGCTCGATGGCACCGGGCCAGGCCTCGGGGTCGCCGATCGGGTCGCCCGAGGCGAGCGAGACCCCGCCGACGACGCGGTAGGTGACGGCGGCCTTGCCCGACGGGGACCAGATGATGCTCTTCTCGCGGCGCAGCGCGAAGTAGCCCAGCGAGTCGCGGTCGCCGTGCTTGTCCAGCAGGGCGCGCAGCCCGGCCTCGTCCTCGGCGGTGATCGGGTCGGTGGCCCGGCGGGAGCGGAAGGCCGCGTAGACCACGAGGACCAGCAGGACCACGCTCATCACGTTGATGACGACGTTGACCCAGCCCGGGGGAGCGATGCCCGCGTAGCGCGAGTTGTCGGCCGCGATGTACGCCATGCGCATCACGCCGTAGTGCCAGCGGTCCAGGAAGGTGGAGCGGTACTCGTCGTGCGCCTCGTTGGTGACGGTCACCAGCAGGGCGGCGATCAGCGAGGTGACCAGCAGGCCGACGGCGGCCACGGCGGCCGCCAGCTTGGGGTTGGAGCGGTCGCCCTTGGCGTAGAACTCCTTGCGGCCCACGACCAGGGCCGCCACGAACAGGGTCGTGACCACCAGCGAGAACCAGTTCAGGGCGTGCCTGCGGTACTCGGGGAAGGCCATCACCAGCATCAGGATCAGCAACAGCAGTCCCGACAGGACCAGGTTGAGGATCCAGGCCGCGCGCTTGCGGCGGCGCAGGGTGATCGCCATGAACAGCGAGACCACCGTCGCCGAGAAGCCGGCCGACAGCAGATACGGCGTGAAGAACTCGTCGACGTTGTGCCGCCGGACGTCGGCACCGAAGGACACCCAGAACGCGCCCAACAGGTTGACGAACGTGACGGCGCGCAGATACCACACGGCGAAGGCGGCGGCACGCCGCGGCCAGGTGCTGCCGCGGGTGCCCTCATCCGGAGTCAAGCGGACCTCTCCCATGAAAAGCGATCGTATGGGGCCTGGTGCGCGGTGTGGTCCGGTCCTGCCTCAGGAACGCTCGGGAAGCTCCGCCGCCAGGGCCGCAGCCGCCTGCACCAGGGGAAGGGCGAGCAGGGCTCCTGTCCCTTCCCCCACAGTGACGCCGTGGTCGAGCAGGGGGTTGAGCGCCATCCGGTCAAGTGCCTTCGCCTGCGCCGGATCGCCGCTCGCCTGGCCCGCCAGCCACCAGTCCGGCCCCCGGAAGGCGACACGCTGGGCGACCAGGGCGCAGGCCGTCGCGACGACCCCGTCGAGGATCACCGGGGTGCGGCGCACGGCGCTCTGCAGCAGGAAGCCGGTGGTGGCGGCGAGGTCGGCGCCGCCGACGGCGGCCAGCAGCTGCAGCTGGTCGCCGAGGACCGGGCGGGCGCGGCGCAGCGCGTCGCGGATGGCCGCGCACTTGCGCATCCAGGCCAGGTCGTCGATGCCGGCGCTGCCGCGGCCGGTGACCACGGAGGCGTCCGTGCCGCACAGGGCGCCGATCAGGGTGCCGGCGGCGGTGGTGCCGCCGACGCTCAGGTCGCCGAGGACGACGAGGTCGGTGCCGGAGTCGGCCTCCTCGTCGGCGACGGCCATGCCGGTGCGGAACGCCTGCTCCGCCTCCTCGGCGGTCAGCGCGTCCTCCACGTCGATCCGGCCCGAGCCGCGGCGCACCCGGTGCCGGGTGACGTCCTCGGGGAAGGCGTCCGGGTCGCAGTCGAGGGCCATGTCGATCACGCGCAGCCCGGCGCCGAAGCGGCGGGCCAGGATCGCGGCCGCGCTCTCCCCGGCCAGGGCGGCGCGCACCAGCTCCTGCGCGCCGGCCTCGGGGCCGCCGGAGACGCCGAGGGAGGCGACGCCGTGGTCGCCTGCGAAGAGCAGCACCCGGGGCCGCTCGATGGGCTTCACGGGCACGGAGCCCTGACCCGCGGCGAGCCACTCGCCCAGCTCGTCCAGCCGGCCCAGCGCTCCCGGGCGCGGGGCGAGGCGCTCCCGGCGCTCCTCGGCGTCCCGCCGGACGACTGCGTCGGGCCGCTCGATCAGGGAGGCGAAGTCATCAAGATTCAGACCGCTCATCCGCGACACCTTACCCCTGCGGGGGGCCCGGACAGCGGGCGCACGGTGCCGGGTTCGCACTCCGTGCGGGGTGACGGCGCCCCGTAAGGGGCGCGGGGAACTGCGCGATCAGCCACCGTCGGCCCGCAGGCGACGCACGACCCCGGGGCAGCACGTCATCTGCGGGTGCGTCGTGGCTGGTCGCGCAGTTCCCCGCGCCCCTTACGGGGCGCAACCGGCACCGCCCCGCAGGGGCAGGGCCTGCCCCGCGACGACCAGGAGGACGTGCTCGCACTCGTCCGCCACGGCGGCGTTCAGCCGCCCCAACTCGTCGCGGAAGCGGCGCCCCGACGACGTCGCGGGGACGACCCCGGAGCCCACCTCGTTGCTCACCAGCACCACCACGCGGCGCGTGGCCCGGACCGCCGCCACCAGGTCCGCGGTGCGCGCGGCCAGCGCGTCCCGGCCGCCGTCCGCCCAGGTCGCGTCGTCCCACGCGCCGACGGAGTCCATCGCGTCCGTCAGCCACAGCGCCAGGCAGTCGACGAGCAGCGGCGGCCCCTCCTCCGTCAGCAGCGGCACCAGGTCGCACGTCTCGGCCGTCCGCCAGGACCCGGGGCGGCGTTCGCGGTGCAGCGCTATGCGCGCCGCCCAGTCGCGGTCGCCCTCGCGCGTGCCGCCCGTGGCCACGTACAGCACCTCGGGGAAGGACTCCAGGCGCCGTTCCGCCTCCACCGACTTGCCCGAGCGCGCGCCGCCCAGCACCAGCGTCCGCCGCGGCAGGTCCGGCACCTCGTGGTAGTCGCCGACGACCAGCGTGGTGCCGTCGGGTACCGCACGGGCGCCCGCGGCCGCCAGCCGCCGGTGCAGTTCGCGGCCGGGCGGCACGTCGTGGTCCAGGTGCACGGCGATCACGTCCGTCGTCGGCCCGGCCGCCCCGGCCTCCCGCAGCCGGGCCAGCGCGTCGGGCCGGTCCAGGACGTCGAGCAGCACCATGTCGTACGGGCCGGGGACGGTCCCCAGCCCGGCCGGTGCCGCGCCCGGCGGCAGGTACAGCAGCCGCTCCCCGTCGGGGGACGTCACTTCGTACGCCGTCCCCGGCGCGTCCACGGCCAGCGCCCGCACCCGGTGCCCGCTGATCACCGACAGCTCGCGCCCGTCCGGCACCCGCACCGGCGCCGGCAGCCCGGCCGGGAGCTCGAGGGCCGGGCCGTCGTGCGGGTGCGAGAGCAGCACCTGGCGCACCCCCGCGATCGAGCGTCCCGCGCGGGCCGCGGCGAACGCGGGGCCGGGCGTGAGGTCGAGGAGGAGCGCGCCGTCGACGAGCAGCGCCGTGGCGGCGCGTGCCTCGCCGCCCGTGGCGGCGGCGCAGGACGCGCAGGGGCAGCCGGGGCGCGGCAGCCCGTCGGGGGCTCCGGTGCCGAGGAGAGTCAGTTCCACGCCCTGATCGTCTCGCGTCCGCGCGCCCCGGGCGCGCGGGGCTCACCCTTTCCCGTCCGCCACCGGCGGATCTCCGCCCCGTAAGGGGCGCGGGGAACTGCGCGATCGGCCACCGACGGCCTGCAGCCGACGCACCACCCCAGGGTCCGGGGCGAAGCCCTCGACTGCGGTGACGGCTCTGGCCGGCATCCGGCCGGACCGGGCC